>JAQBUI010000052.1 GCA_027624035.1 Pseudomonadota bacterium
GCGGCAAACAGCTTGTTCCAGCCCGAGAACCCATCACCGGAGTGGCTGTTTCCCTGCGGCAAACAGCTTGTTCCAGCCCGAGAACCCATCACCGGAGTGGCTGTTTCCCTGCGGGCTGTGCTCCCGAGGTCCTGGGCACTACAATCGTCTTCTTTTGTGCTGGAGGAGAAATATGGTCAGCGGCGGCAAACTGCTCGTGCAATGTCTTGAGGCCGAGGGCACCGACCGTGTCTTCTGTGTTCCCGGAGAAAGCTACCTCGACATTCTGGATGCGCTCTACGACAGCCAGATTGAAGTCATCGTGGCCCGACAGGAGGGCGGGGCCGCCATGATGGCAGAAGCCGATGGCAAGGCAACCGGACGCCCCGGCATCTGTATGGTCACCAGAGGGCCAGGTGCCGCCAACGCCATGAGCGGCATCCATGTGGCGCAGCAGGATTCTACCCCTGTGATCATGATTGTGGGTCAGGTGGCCCGGTCGTACCGTGGTCGGGATGCTTTTCAGGAGGTCGATTTTGTCGCCACTTTTGGGTCCATGGCGAAGCTGGTCGTGGAAATCAATGATGCCAGCCGCATCCCCGAGATCGTTGCACGAGCGTTCCGCGTGGCCACCAGCGGCCGACCAGGCCCGGTGATCCTGAGTTGCCCGGAGGACATGCTGGGAGACCCGACGGATGTCAGCCCGGCCCGCCGCGTACTCCCGGTCGACCCCGCACCCGATGCAGCCAGCATGGCTTCGTTCAATGCTCTCATCTCTCGCGCGGCACGACCGGTCATGATCGTTGGCGGTAGCCGCTGGAACCATGCCGCAACCGAACGCCTGGCTGATTGGGCGATGCATCGGCAAATACCTGTAGCAGTCTCTTTTCGGCGCCAGCATCTGATCCCCGGGAGCCACGATTGTTACGCTGGCGACCTTGGGATTGGCGCAAACCCTGAACTCATCCAACTGATCAAGGACAGTGATCTTGTTATCCTGCTCGGAGGGCGGCTGTCTGAGGTCCCCAGCCAGAACTACACACTGCTGGACATCCCTTTACCCGCCCAGCGCCTCATACACATCCACCCGGACATGAATGAAGCTGGCCGGGTCTATCAGCCAGCCCTTGCGATCATCGCCTCGCCCGCCGCCTTCGTGGCCTGCCTGGACGAATATCCGGACCAGGAGGTACCGTCAGGACTACTGCGAGCCCGCACCGAGCGGCTGCAGCAGGCCCATGAAAGTTATTATCGGTGGTCTGACCCACGTGTCCAGGCCGCCGCACCGGGTGGGCGAGCGGGCGTCGACCTGCGTGACATGATGTACCATCTGAACGGCGCCCTGCCCGATCGGGCCATTGTGACCAATGGTGCTGGCAATTACTCGGCGTGGGTACACCGCTTCTACCGGTATCGGGGCTTTTTGACCCAGTTCGCACCCACCTCCGGGTCCATGGGCTACGGCCTGCCGGCGGCAGTGGCCGCTGCGTTACGATTCCCGGACAGGCCGGTGGTTTGTTTCGCCGGAGATGGCTGTCTGCAGATGACGATCAATGAACTCGGCACCGTGGCCCAGCACCAGGGTCGGATCATCGTGATCGTGATCGACAACGGCATGTACGGAACCATTCGGATGCATCAGGAGAGGCGTTTCCCCGAAAGGGTCTCCGGGACCAGCCTTCATAATCCAGACTTCGTCGCACTCGCCCGGGCCTATGGGATCAGGGCCAGTCTGGTTGAGGCAACCGAGCAATTTCCCAATGCGCTGAAGCAGGCGCTCAACGGCGAGGGACCGGCGCTCATCCATATCAAATCTGATGCCGAGGCCATCACTCCGGTATCAACCATTACCCAGCTGCGTCAGCCCCCTGAACACCCATGATGTAGTGTGCCGTCAATTGTGGATTCTGCATCGGAATAAAATGCGTGAGCGCCGGCAGATGAACATCCCGTCCATTGCGGAAGCGAGAGGCGAGCGCGGGCCACGTCGGCGACGATGAAAAGTCCATCACACCTGTATCCCCATCCCGCTCCCTCGCCCTCAGCACAGTCACCGGAACCGTGATGGACGCCACGCCTTGATGAATGTCACTCCCGGAACTTCCCATGTAGATGGCGGCCTCTACAGGCGGCGGACAGGCCAGCACGAAGCCCTCGGAGCCAGGGTCTTTCATGAGCCCATAGTCACAATAGTCCTTCAACACTTCATCGCGCCATTCGGCATAGGAGCCTCGCCCGGCCAGGTTGGCAAACAATGCCTGCGGGCTGTCGAAATGATTTCTTCGGCGCGCCACCGGATGTTGTCCGCTGTCAGTCAGCCAGGCATCATGAATCATCGCTCCCCTACGATAGGCTTCGGGTGCCAGGATGACAGGGTCGACCAGTACCAGCCTCGCAAATCGCGCCTCGTATCGGGCGGCCGCAGCGACAATACTGTGCCCACCCATCGAGTGCCCTACACCGGTGATCCGGGACAGCGACAGCGCTGCAATAAAGTCACCGACATCTTCGCCAAACTGATCCCAGGTATAGGGCGCGGTCTTGTCGCTTCTACCATGGCCCCGCATATCAATTGAGATAACATGCCTGGCACCAAGTTGGTCCACCGTTCGGTCCCAGCACCTGGCATGAAAGCCTGTTGCATGGACCAGCAGAACTGTGCCATTACTCTGGTACTGTTCGCCCGCTTCAAAATAGCAAAACCGAGCCCCATGGAGGTCAAGTTCTCGTCGCACCAGAGACTCCGAGCGCCGTCTTTCCGGTTGGATCGGTTTACCGTTCATCATTTCCCTATCGACCATTTGGTCTATTGTTGGCTAGAGTGGGCCAGATGTATAATACCGTTTATTTCCAGGGATGGTTCAAATGCAGCGCAAGGAAAGCAGCCGGTCACGGATACTAGAAAGCGCCGAACGGCTCTTCGCCGAGCAAGGCTATGACGTGGTGACGGTCGATGAGATCTGCGCCCACTCAAATTCTGCCAAGGGCAGCTTCTATCATTTCTTCCGGTCCAAGGAGGACCTTGCGGTCCAGTTGCTTGATGAGGTCTGGCAGGGTATCGAGCAGACCATGGAGAAAACATTTTCCCCGGAGCGCCCTGCCCTGGAACAGATCAAGGGCGAACTACATCAGGTGTACTCTTCTGCCCGGATTTCCAGGGAGCGCTCGGGCCTTGTTACCGGTTGCCCGATGGCGTTCCTCGCCATGAACCTCGGCGCACGCAGCGAAAGGATACGCAAGCGAACAACCTTCTTTTACAACCACATGCGTCAGTTTTACCTGGGCGCCTTTGAGCACGCCCAGCAATCCGGCAGCCTGAAACGTGACAGGACCCCGGAAGAACTCGCTGACGCGATGCTGGCGCTCGTTCAGGGGCTCCATCTGCTGGGCCGAACATTCAACAGCCCAACCCGGGTACGGCGAATGAGTACCGCTGCATACCGGGCGCTCATAGACTGACGCGTTCCCATTACGATGGATACCTGTACAATTCATTGACCGATTCTGGGCTGGTTGACTTGTGTGCGTCCGATTTTCCTCTTGATCATTGGTCTCGTCCCACTGATGCTGAGCGCCGCGCCGACTGCCAGAGAGGGCCTGATCGATCTCAGCGACTGGGACTTCCACACCGATGGCGTGGTTCGCCTTGACGGCCAGTACGAGTTCTTCTGGGAAAAGCTCTATGAACGCAGAGATCTGCTGGCAGCCATCCCGGACGCCTACATCGATGTTCCTGCTCCCTGGAACAACAATGTCATCCAGGGACAGACCATCGGCGGCCATGGCTATGGTACCTACAAGCTGACCATCCTGTTACCCAGGCAAGAACGGCTCGCACTCAAGTTTCTGGATTTCGGCACCAGCTTCTGGGCCCATATTGACGACGCGCTTGTATTGACGGTCGGTCAACCCGGCCGTACCCGCGACGAGACCATAGGCAGCTACGAGCCGCAACTGATTGAGTTTGAACCAGCAGGTACCCGGGTTGAACTCATTCTCCACGTCGCAAACTTTGATCATCGTGCCGGTGGCGCCTGGTCGCCTGTGTTGCTGGGCACTCCAGAACAGATCCACCAGCTACGGGAAAATGGCGTCGCGGCGGTGCTGTTTCTGGTGGGTGCCATCGTCATGGTCGGACTGTTTAACTTTGCGATCTTTGCATTGCGCAGGAACAATCGCTCCGGCCTGTTCCTGGGGCTCATCTGCCTTGCGGCCTGTGCTCGTCTGCTTACGGTGGATGAACGATATGCCTATGTGTTACTGCCGGAGATACCCTGGACCATGTTCACAAGAATAGAATACGTCTCGTGGTATCTGCTGTTGCCGACTTTCGCGCACTTCCTCTACCATACATTCCCTCGTCAGGTAAATCGCTTCGCCATCTACCTCGTGGACTTCGTCAGCCTGGCAGCGATTATCCTGGTCATGACAACCCGGCTTGATCACTACTCCGAGTCGGCAATGCCGATGATCGTGTTTCATCTCGGGGGCCTTGTCTGGGGGAGCTGGTTTCTGTTCGCGGCACTGCGCGACCGGGAAGAAGGCGCATCACTGCTGACGGCCGGTTACCTGGTACTCGGGTTTACGCTGGTCAATGACGTTCTCGCCTATAGCAGAATCATTGATTCGGTGGACATGGTCGGCTTCGGGATTCTGGCTTTCGTCATCTGCCAGAGCTTCGTCGTGATCTATCAGTTCGCGAACACCCTGCGTACTGTGGAGCAGCAGCACGAGGAACTATTGCAGACCAACCTCAAACTACAGATGCAGGAAAAGCTCCGTCAGGAGGCTGAAAGCGAATCAAGATCAGTCAGCCAGCGCTTCCGCAAGTCCCAGCAATTTGAGGCACTGGGCATCCTGGCCCACGATGTGGTGTCGCGGCTGAAAGACTCCTTCTCGGAGGCCGCCGAGGTCGCGGTCAGAGCGGCAAAGGAGATGCGGGACAGCCCTGATCTCGCGAGCGCGATGGAGCGGATCAGGACGAGCTCACAACAGGGTATCGGCGTCATCGAAGACCTGCTCAGCCTCACACGGCTTCAGGACCACGAGTCCTATGCTGACATCAACCATGTGATCAATGCCTACCTGGATTCCGACGCTTCTGCGGAACTCATGGACCAGGCCGGCATCAGGTTCAGCATCGAGCGGATGCTGGGTCAAGATGTGAGGCCCGTGGCCGCAGCACCATTGCACATCCGCCGAATCCTGGAAAACCTGTTGCGAAACGCGGTGGACAGCCTGAACGAAGGCGGCCAGATTCAGGTCGGCACCGAGGAAGTCAGAGTCCGGGATGGCAGCCTCTTTTACGATGAACTGCCCGCTGGCATCTACATTGTCCTCTCGGTTGAAGACAACGGCACTGGGGTCGATGCACATGACCTCGACCTGGTGTTCCAGCCATTCTTTTCACGTAAGGCCGAGTCACGTTATTCGAGGGGCCTTGGCATGGCGGTGGTTCGGGCTATCGTGCATCAACTCGGCGGTGGTGTGGACGTCGTGTCGGAAAAAAACTCGGGTACAAGATTCGAGGTGTACCTGCCAGCGAGGCTATCCTGATTCGTCTTTCAACGCGGCCAGCACGCAGTCAATCACGCCACCGGGGTCAGCGCACCAGCGCAACACCACCACGATGTCCCTGGCGGGCCACACAAAAATGATGTGCCCTCCTGCGCCTCGCGCGGCAAACGCGGCCCCATCGGCGGCACTGGCAATGTTGCCGTCCGCATTCAGCCACCACAGTAGCCCGTAGGCCGGGTTCAACGATACCGGCTCGAGCGTGGCATCAATCCAGGCTGTCGGCAACACCTGTCGCCGCTGCCAGCATCCCAGATTCAGATACAGCAGACCCAGCCGTGCGTGATCCAGGGTATTGATCCACAGCCCGCCGCCCCAATGGCTGCCACCCGATACTGATTCAATATCACGGCCGTCCACCTCCACCCAGGATGTTGAATAGCCATGCCAGGTCCAGGAACTGCTCGCACCGATGGGGATCATGATTTCCCGCGCAAGCACATCAGCCAGAGGCTCTGAGAACAGCTGTAGCAACGCGAGTGCGGTGCGATTGACCCGGACATCGTTATATTCCCAGAAGGTGCCTGGCCTGCCGAGCTCGCGACGATCAGCCAAGGCAGCTGAACCACCAATCGTCTTTTCCCTGGCGGCTGCCTTGCCGGACACCTGACGCCCCCGATCAATCCAGTCCGGCAGACCAAAGAGCTCACCCTCCCATTCACTGGTCTGTTGCAGCAGCTGGCGCCAGGTAATATCCCGGTTCTGGTCCGACTCGAAACCGCTCACCCGGCTCCTGACAGGTTCATCAAGACTGTCGATGAGGCCGTCTCGCCAGGCGATGCCCGCAAGGGCTGATAGGTAGCTCTTGGCGACACTGAAAGTGACTTCGGCCCGTTCAATGTCCCCGAACTCGCCAACGATGTGACCGGCCCGTACCACCACGCCAGAAGTCCGCCCCCGGGGCTTGACCGGCCCAAGAGGGCGATCATTGGGATGCCTCGTACCATCCGGCATCATAACCGTCAGATCCTCACCTATAGCCAGATCAGAGCCACGGGCAAGCTCCATTGCCTGCACGAAGCGTTCGCGGTCGAATCCTGATTCCTCCGGGGACATTCGGGACCAGCTATCTCCCGGAAATTCCATGGGCACCCTGATTACCCCGTCAGACTTCGATAGACCTTGGACAGCTCGTTAGGGAGTTGCCGCAGGTCCTGCATCACCATGTACTGGGAATCAGGACACATGGCTCGCAGATAGTCATGTCCCGAAGGGTCCACCGTCAGACAGAAGGACTGAACGCCCTGGCCCCGTGCTTCGGTCAGCGCCTTCATGGTGTCCATGATGCCGTACTCCTTGCTGTTGCGGTCCTTGCCATAGTCAAAGTCCTGGGGATAGCCGTCACTGATGATGATCAGGGCCTGAATCCGGCACTCGGTGCGGTTGAGACTGGCTATGCCATGGCGGATGGCTGGTCCCATACGCGTGCTCCTGCAGGGCTTGATGCCCCCGATTCGTCCCTTGGTGGCATAGTTGAGTGGTTCATCGAAGTCTTTGCAAAGATAGTAGTCCACCTGTTCGCGACCATATCCGGAGAATCCGCATACGCTGTAATTATCCCCGAGTTCCTCCAGGGCTTCACACATGACGACCACACTCTCTTTCTCAAGGTCTATGATGCGTTTTTCATCCGGCGCCCCTTCGGCCGCCTGCGCCTGTTCACCACCCAGGGCAATGATGTCGTCCGTCGATGCACTCATGTCCAGCAGAAACAGCGCCGCCACATCCCGGTCCTTGCGTTGCCGCTGGACGTAGATTCGTTCTCCCGGCGTGAAGCCGGACCGCCTGTCCACAACGGCCTCCACCGCTCGCTCAATATCCAGTTCGTCTCCGTCGGCCATACCCTTGACCTTGCGCAGCATCTCGGGCTTGAGCATATGCAGCTGACGCCGAACACCCCGGACCAGATGCCGCTGTTCCCGGAGCGTCGATTCGAAAAACTGAGGGTCCTCATCGAATACCCTGATCTCATTCAGGGTACACCAGCGACGCCGATAGTCGTTGATCACATAGTCCCATTCGTCGTAGCGAAACTGAAACTCCTGCCGCCCATGGCCAGCGATGCCGCTTCGACCCTTGTCAAACTTGCGCTTGATCTCCTCGGAGGGCTCGTCGTCACCATCGCCGCCCAGCAGTTCCTTCAGATCAATGTCAAGGTCATCGATGGACATGCCCTCGGCGTCACCGATGTCGCCCCTTCTGATCTCGACGATCTTTGCATTGTCCGGATCCACCAGAGTCGCAATCGACAGGCTTTCTTCCGCCTCGGGTTCCGGCATGCCGTCAAGATCAATGGCAAGGTTGATCATCACCTGATCCGTGTCCGACTCGCCACGATACGGGACGGTCTCGGGCAGGACTTCATCGGCCATCTCAAAGAAAGCCTCATCCAGTTCACCACCGATGAGTTTGACGCAGGTATCGATCAGGGCAAGGCTGTCGTCAACCACCGAATCCGGTGATGCCAGTGGCCGCATATGCCCGATCAGTGCTGCCGCCACAGACTTGTACTCGTCGGCAATCCACAGTGGCTCGCTCTCGCCCAGTGAGAACCGGATCATCGCCTCCAGCAGACTGCCAATGCGTCCCTTTGGCAAAGATCGCCGGGACAGCGCCTCGGACTGCTGCCTCCTTATTGCCACGGCAATGCCTCTGAACTTGTGGGAAAGCCGCCAGTCAACCCGGGCGTCCTCAAGAATCTGGAACACCTGTCGTGCCAGATTCGGTGAAGACGAGGACCGCAGAAATCGGTGCAGACTGCCAAGCCGTCGAAACGTCCCGAACTCAAAAAAGCCCAGTTGGTGCACCAGTGCTACCTTGAAATAGCTGAAATTTTCGTGCCTGTCCGGATAGATAGCCACGGAGCCGGGCATGAACACCGTTCTGCCATCAGTTCCCGGCAGGTCACGAAAATCCGCGGACTCCGGGTCGACAGCTTCGATGGCGAGCGGCCGGTTGCAGATGGCCTCGGCCAGGAGCTGCAATATCCGTTTGCAATCATCCAGGTGAACCCTGCCGGCGAGGCCGTCAAGGGTCTCTCTGGACTGGGAGGATTCCAGTAAAAACCAGGCACTTGCCGCTTCAAACCGCATCGTCGCCATGATCTGTCCATGGTCGATCCAGTCCACCATCACGGCAGGCTGGTCCAGTGGCAGCGACGGCGCAGAAACGACAACCCGGGCAGCGAGGCGCACGTCATCGTCAAATCGGGGCAGAAAACGCACCAGGGCGCGGGCGTCCTGGTCAGTCAGCGGATGAGACAGCAGTGCATCATACAATTCCGTCGCGCCATGGGGACCCGATGCAAAGGCGATGATCGATGGCTCCAGGTCCTGCAGAACATCGCGGGAATAATGCTGCTGTAGATTCCGGTAATACTCGAGATAGGTAAGACAGTCGGCACTGCTCAATTGCTTCAGCCGGGCAACGAATTCCCAGGAAACTGAATCCACCGTTCGACTGGCACCAATGAGTTGCAGGAGCGCACCGCGCTCACCCGGGGTCAGCGCCTCCACGCAACTGAGCCAGGCGCTCATCTGATGTGCACCACGGGTTCGGGCAATGTGGGCGGCGCCGCGAAAATAATCACCCAGCAGGGTTGACGCCTGGCTGTATCGCCGGTGAATCTTCTCGCCGATGCGCTGCACCTCGATTCCGATTTCACCCTGGCCGCTCTCAAGCAGGGACAGATAGACTTCAAAATAGACTTTGCCCGGCTCATAGCTGTAGTCGCAGAGCGAGTGGCCGAACTCGCCGGCTGCCAGCAGACGCTCAACACCCGCCGCCTGTGCCAGTGGGATCGAGAGTCCGATATAGGCGTTGGCCGCCTCATAGCTGTGCCAGCCCGCATCAGCTACCCGGACACAGATTCCGGCCCAGCGAGCCAGGCTCTGCTCATCGCCGAGTTCACCCAGCTTCACCGCGACGGAATCAAAATGATTCCCGACACGTTCATTCAGCCGCGCGAGACGCGCACTGGCTTGCCCTGGCCCCATAGTCACCTGCTTATTCAGGAAACACGGTTGTGACGAGCTCTGATATGGCGCGCTGCACTTCAACATCATCGGTGACCGCCCTGCAGATGGCTGCATCACATGCCTTGATCGGATGCACCTCCCGGGAGATCAACTGGCCGGCATAGACGAGCAACCGGGTACTCACACCCTCATCAAAGCCGTGCTGGCGCAGGTTTCGTATTCTTGCGCCCAGGGTGGCGAGTTCGGCTGCAATGGACTTCACCACACCACTTTCATGGGCAATGATGTCTGCTTCGACGTCCTCGTCCGGATAATCAAAATCGATCGCGATGAAACGTTGCCGGGTACTCGGTTTAAGGTCCTTCAGAACATTCTGATAGCCGGGATTGTAGGAAATCACCAGCAGGAAGTTCGGATGGGCCTCGAGGATGATCCCCTGCTTCTCGACTGGCAGGATCCTTCTGTGATCTGTCAGCGAGTGGATCAGCACCGTGGAGTCTTTTCTCGCCTCGACGATCTCGTCCAGATAGCATATCGCGCCCTCCCGGACTGACCTGGTCAGCGGCCCGTCCTGCCAGAAAGTCTCGTCCCCGCGCAACAGGTAACGTCCAACCAGGTCCGTCGCCGACAGATCTTCATGACAGGCTACGGTCTGCAGGGGATTGGTCACGGCCCGCCGGTCTTCACCGGACTCATCACCCCGATACAGACGCCAGGCCATATGCTCGACAAATCGCGTCTTGCCGCAGCCCGTGGGGCCCTTCAGGAGTACCGGGAGCCGCTCATGATAGGCAGCCAGGAACAGCTCCACCTCATCGGCCAGTGGGCGGTAGTAGGGTTCATCGCGCAGTGCGTAGCTTTCTTCGTTACTCATCGTCAACAGTCTTCGGCGTGAGAGGCAAGGGTATTGTGCGATATGATTCGAAACAACCCCCACAGGTCAACATTCATGCGCATCGCGCTCGCGATTTTCATCATCGTTCCCATCGTCGAAATGCTCATCCTGATCGAGGTCGGCGGAATGATCGGTGCCTTACCCACCGTAGCACTGGTGGTTCTCACCGCCACGGTGGGCATCTGGTTGCTCCGCAGACAGGGCATCGCGACCCTGCATCGGGTTCAGCAGAAGCTGCATTCGGGGCAGATTCCGGAAACCGAGCTGCTTGAAGGGGTGATGCTGCTGGTGGGTGGTGCCCTGCTGCTGACACCGGGTTTCGTCACAGATGCGTTCGGGTTCATCTGCCTGCTGCCCGGCCCGCGGCGTCCGCTGGCCAGATGGATCATTGCGCAGACTCCCTTCGGGTCCATCCGGGTCGTCAGACCCGGTGGGGCCCGGCGAAATGACGGTAGCGAGCACCGAAACCCCACCATTGAGGGTGAATTCAACAGAGAGGATGACCACTAGTGGACACAGAGATGTTGCGGCAATGGATCGAGAAATTCTGGGACAAGGAGATTCTTCCCAGCCTGTCGCGCTATATAGAGATTCCAAATAAATCCCCCGTGTTCGATCCGAATTGGCAGCACCATGGCCATATGGATCGCGCGATCGACCATGTCATGGACTGGATTGACGGCCAGCAGGTTCCTGGCCTGATCATGTCGCGCCAGCAACTTCCTGGACGCACGCCATTGCTGTATCTGGATCTACCGGCAACCCCTCACGCAGACAAGGGCTGTATATTGATCTACGGGCACCTGGACAAGCAGCCAGAGTTCACCGGATGGCGCACGGGCCTTGGGCCCTTCAAACCGGTGCTCGAGAACGATCGTCTGTATGGTCGTGGTGGTGCCGACGACGGCTATGCCGTTTACGCCATGATCGCCGCCATCAAGGCCCTGGCGCAGCAGGGCCTCGCGATGCCACGGATGATCGGCATTATCGAGTGTTCGGAAGAAAGCGGCAGCCCTGACCTAGCTGGATATATGGCATCCCTGGCGGGCCAACTGGATGATACGGACCTGGTGATTGCGCTGGATTCCTCCTGTGGCAACTATGATCAGCTCTGGCTTACGACGTCGCTGCGGGGCATGTTGATTGGCGAACTGCGGGTCGACGTATTGAACGAGGGCGCGCACTCGGGCGCAGCGGGAGGCATCGTGCCCTCAAGCTTCCGCATTTTAAGGCAGCTCCTGAGCCGACTCGAAGACGAGACCTCCGGCGCCATCACGCCCTCATTCCTGAACGAACAGATACCTGATTTTCGCCGGGCCGAGGCCGCGGCTGCGGGCGCGGTGCTGGCAGACTCGTTCGGGGAAATGTACTCGTTTGCAGGTGCTGGCGTTCCGCTGTCATCCGACCCCACGGAACTGGTGATCAACAACACCTGGCAAGCTGCACTGGAGGTCACCGGTATGGACGGACTGCCCACGCTGGCTGCCGCAGGTAACGTTCTGCGGCCGTTTTCATCTGCAAAGCTCGCGCTTCGCCTGCCTCCGACGACCGACGCGACAAGAGCGGCGGCACAGTTGCACACCCTTTTGACCGAAGACCCACCCCATGGCAGCCGGGTGACCTTTGAATTTGACACCCCGGCCAGCGGCTGGCATGCACCGGCGATCTCCACAGACCTTAACGCGTCCCTGCAGGAGGCATCCCGCACATTCTTCGGTGCCCCCGCCATCGCGATGGGCTGCGGCGGCAGCATTCCATTCATGGAGTATCTCGCACGAACGCTGCCGGACGCTCAGTTTCTGGTCACTGGTGTCCTCGGCCCCCACTCCAATGCCCACGGGCCGAACGAGTTCCTGCATGTTCCCACCGCGAGCAAGATCACCGCGTGCATTGCCAGTGTGATGCACGACTGGGCGACAGGAGGCGGCGAACGGCCCTAGTGGGTAATGGTTGATCCCCGGGGATCGAACTGCATCGCAAGGCGCATTTGCTCAACGGTAAATGGCTTTTGCAGGAAACGAACGTTGTCTGAGTGGATGCGACGGTCCCTCACTTCCTGCTGGCTGTAGCCGCTGACCAGCAGGATCGGGACCGAGCCATCGGTTTCACGGATCTGCTTTAACAGTTCCACCCCGCCCATTCCGGGCATGGTCATATCGATGACACAGGCGTCAAGTTGCCCATGCTGCGCCCTGAATGTACGAAGGCCCTCACCACCGCTGCTTGCCTCAACCACTTCAAAGCCGATGCTTTCGAGCATGTTGCGGACCAGTTCTCGTACATAGTCTTCATCATCCACCACCAGAATCCGACCGTTGGCGCCCGATGACGTATCCTCTGCGCGTCCGACGGGGGCGGCCGCGACGACTTTGGACTCCACCGCCGGCAGGTAAACCCGCATTCTGGTACCTTCACCCAGCTTTGAATCGACTCGTGCTGCGCCATTGTGGGCCCTGACGATCCCATAGACGACTGCCATGCCAAGACCGCGACCGGTGAACTTGGTGGTGTAGAACGGCTCAAACAGCCGATTGCTCTCCTCTGGTCCGAGCCCGACGCCCTGGTCTTCCACCTCGACATAGACAAAACGACCCGGTTCAGGGTCATCGCCGACGTGCATGGTCGCGAGTGCGTCCCGGTCCAGGTATTCCTCACCGGTACGGATGCAAACCCGACCCTCGCGCTTGTCTGACATCGACTCGGCGGCATTTAAGACCAGGTTCATAAGCACCTGATTGACCTGGGTAGCATCGGCCAGAATCTGATGGATGTCTTCCTCCAGATCGAAATCAAGCTCAATGGATCTCGGAACCGAGGCTCGAATCAGTTCCTGCATTTCAGTGATTCTGGTGTTCATGCTGAATTGTGATTCGACAAAATGCCCCTTCCCGGAATAGGTCAGCATCTGGTTGCACAGGTCCGCCAGATTGCCTCCGGCATTCTGGATTCGACCGATGTAGTCTGCAATCACCGGATCGCCGGCACTGCGTTGCTTGATGAGGTCAAGGTAGCCAAGAATTGGCATCAGCAGGTTGTTGAAATCATGGGCCACGCCACCGGCGAGAACACCGAGGCTTTCCATCTTCTGGGCATGCTGGAGGTGATGTTCGATTTCACGATTGATCTCGGCAAGGTGCCGCTCCTCAGTCACATCCCGATACAGGTGAAGTATGCCACTGGTCCGGCCGGCGTCATCCCGAATATGGGTTCTGGCGATATTAACCCAGTACTCACGGCCAACCGTGTTGCGGACACGAATCTCCCCGTCCGGGCCGGGCTCCTCCGCCATCAGTCCCAACAGGCGCTGACCGAGAACGTCGTCCCGGCCATCTCCGATCATCGTCGCCATTCGATCGTTCACAAACTCGATCATTCCTTCAGCATCCGTGACGCAGACACCATCTTCAGTGGTCTCAACGATTCGCCGATAACTTTGCTCGCTGGCCGCAAGACGCCGTTCGTTGATTTCACGTTCTATCTCTGCCGCCGCTCGATTGGCCAGGATCTCAAGCAGTGACCTGCCCAGTTCCACATTCTCGAGCGGCTTGTCATCCATGACGTTGAGGATGCCCAGGGTGTTGCCCGCGTGATCAAACAGCCGCGTCCCAAGATAGCCGACGACATTCATTTCGACCAGCATGCTGTCATCCGGAAACAACCGGGCAACGCCATCCGGATAGGTGCAGGTGCCCCGGTCGATAGCACTCTCACACGGAGACCCCGCCAGGTCATAGACGACGTTGTCGCGATACCGACCGCTGTCCCAGAACGCCAGGGTACGCACCCTGTGCCCGCCAGCCTCATCCATGATGCCGAGTACCGCATAGCGGGTATTGAGCGCCGCTGCCAGGGATCGGGTGACACTGTGATAGAACTCCTCACCGACGTCCTGGGAGGTACCTTCCACCACGACCCGGAGCGCGTCCTGAATGCGGCCATCACTGGACAGATCACGAATCATCAACAACCTGGACCCGTGTTCCTCGTCAAGAATCTCCGATGAGATCATCTGAACCCGATCGGCAATGGTGTAAACGAGGTCCGTGTTCTCACGCTGGCGCTGCAACAGTCGCAGCAGTTTTGGATGATCCAGAAACAGGGCCTCCGCGTGCCTCCCCACCTCCAGGTCCGGTAGTCCAAACAGCAGTTTTGCAGCGCCATTGAAATCGACAATCCGCATCTTGCTGTCGAGCACGATCACCCCATCTTTCATGTTCGCGAGTACTCTGGCACGGGCGATGGGCACCAGATCGCCAAGGCCGAGGCCAAATACCCCAAACACCATGACCAGCCCGCTGGCCAGCAGCGTGAATGGCGTCAGGTCCAGCGGGATATCCCAGACCCGAAAGATGTAAAAAACATTGGCAATCCAGGGCATGCCCAGTGCCAGCATCAGCGCGACGCGCTGACGAAGATAGTACCGGCCGGACTCAAACATGGCCGCAATCACCAGCACGGCGCCCACCAGGTTCATGGCATACGAGAACGCGCAATGGAGCCAGAATCCGGGGCCATAGGTGCTCTCGAACACCGAATAGCCATGAAACGCCACCAGTTCCTTTGAGCGCCAGAATAGCGTGTGGTACTCCGAAGTGAAGACTAAAGACAGCGTGATCACCGGCACGAACAGAAGCAGCGCCAACAGCCGGGGGCTCAACAGCGGCGTGCGGTCCTGCATCTTCAGTCCCAGCAACACCCAGGCGATCGGCCCCATGACAAAGGCCACGTACTGAAGCTTGACGGCCCGTAGCGCCGAGTCGAAATCCATGGCGAGGAATTCAAGGAGATAGCCGCCGCACCAGATGCCTCCAGTCGCAACGATCATTGCCAGAATGGCGTCAAAACTCCCACGCCGCCTGGCCAGGTACACCAGCAGGCCTATGGCAAGAACGACTGGTACCAGCAGTGGAATGACGATTATGAGTTGATCACCGCCCATCAGTGGCCCATTCCCTGGACTCGTTACTGTCAACTATACCAATTTCAACCCCCGTCGCGAGTTTTACCGTACGAACGGTCGATGATATAACCATCAGGGATCAACAACATTCAGAGAGCATATGCGATGAGTGAATTCGAAGGTAAGGTCGTCGCCATCACTGGCGCCGGCGGCGGTCTGGGAAAGGCCCATGCACTCGAGCTGGCACGGCGCGGTGCCAGAGTGGTCGTCAATGACCTGGGTGGCGCTGTTGACGGCGCCGGTGCTGGCGACGCGGCGGACCTGGTCGTGGACCAGATCCGCGCAGCAGGCGGCGAGGCCATTGCCAACAAGGCATCCGTCGCCAGCAAGGAGGGCGCTGCCAGCATTGTGACCGATGCGGTCGATGCCTACGGCAGGATCGACATCCTGGTCAATAACGCCGGAATCCTCAGAGATAAATCCTTCAGGAATATGACCCTTGAAGAGTGGGACCTCGTGATGAACGTGCACATCAACGGCACAGCCTACGTCACCCATGCTGCCTGGCCAGTCATGTACGAGCAAAACTACGGCAGGATCGTATTGACGTCATCCGGGTCCGGAATCTGGGGCAACTTCGGTCAGGCCAATTACGGCGCCGCCAAGATGGCGATGCTCGGCCTGATGAACGTACTGGCTCTGGAAGGCGCGGCACACAACATCCGAATCAATTGCCTTGCCCCTGGCGCCGCCACCCGCATGACCGCCACGGTGCCCGGACGCCCAAAGTTCGACATTGACAATCCACCTACGGAAAGCGCGCCATCACTGGTCACGCCCGCGGTGATACACATGTGCAGCCAGGATGCGCCCACGGGGAAAGTATTCCAGGCATCCGGCGGCAACTTCTCCATGGCGGCGATGTATGCCAATCAGGGGGTCCAGCTTGGCGTAGAGGCATCATACGAAGCGTTTGTCGAGCATCTGGACACGATCACCGACATGTCCGCTGCCGAGGATGGCGTCGCGAGACGCGCGAGAATGCGTGCAGCCGCCGCTAAACGCCAGCCAAACTGACCGCCAGGACACAGGTCGGGGCTGGTACGACTGCCCCGCGTCCTGGGCCCAGGTCGGGCTGGACCAGGCCCGACCCGGGGTCTCTCGACAGGACCGACACACGGTCAGAGAACTTGTTGGCCACCAGCAGCAGATGCTCACCCACAGCGGCAAAGTGCCTTGGGTGAGCACCACCGCAGCCGACGTGCTGCACAAGCTCCAGCTCACCCCGCTGCTGGCGCTCAAACACAACGATGCTGTCATGGCCCCGATTCGAGGCATAGACAAAGCGCTCATCCGGGGACAAAGCGATGTGGGCACAATAGCTTGGACCATCATAGTCTTCCGGCAGGGAATGATACTGGCCAATCTCGACGATGCTGTCGGGCCCAAGCCGTTCCATCGCCAGGACGGTATTGTCCAACTCATTGACGACGTACAGGTGTCGTCCGTCCCGCGTCAGGGCGAGGTGCCGGGGCCCGGCGCCCGGCCTCGTTCTGAAGCTTTTTCGACCGGACACATCAACTGACCCGCCGGCCGAGACCGGATACATATCTACCTCATCCAGGCCCAAATCTGCCACATACAGCAAACCTTCTGAGACCAATGACGAATGGACATGGGCAGACCGCTGACGCATCGGGTCTATGCTGCGACCGTGATGCGCAACAGTGGTGCTGATTTCCAACAAGCCGCCATCCGGCGCCAGCATGATCGTAGTCAGGCTGCCACCGGTGTAGCTGGAAACACTCACATACCTGCCACGCGGACAGACTTCAATGTGACACGGATCATCACCCGGGACATTCATTGAATCGACTGCCTGCAGTTCACCGTGATGATTGACCCGGAGCGCGACGATTGCTCCGGTCTCACGCACTTCGCGTACGGCGTAGACCACGGGCAGATGGGGATGCAGTGCAAGAAACGTCGGATTCACGGCCTGGGTCAGCGAATGGGGTGCGATGTTGCCTTGCTCATCCAGCGAAAAACCATAGATTCCAACAGAAGCCGTTCCCCTTGTCTCGGTTCCGACCAAAACCAACATCAGATTTGCTCCGTGCAGGGTGCTGGCGGAGCTACTATAATCCAGGGAAACTTCATCGTGGCGGTCATCACCTTGCGCTACTTTCTCATTGCCGTTTCCTATCTTACCGTGGCGGTGGTAGCGATGTTTATCGGCGTGCGAATCAGCGAGCCTGGCGCGCCATCTGCCACTTCAATCACACCGGACCGGCTGCACCCGACGCCACCCATTGCCCGGGTTGCATCGGGCGCCGAGGTCAATGAGGCCGACCAGGCAAGCAGGCAACTGACCTTCGAGGACATCGACCGTCAGCCAAGCATCTTTGCCAGGCAATACCTGGCCCACCAGCTTGCAGCGGCTGCCGATGTCCGGGAACTTATCGCGCTGACGGACCGGGTCATTCACAGTGATGATCTGTTTCGCAGCTACAATCTCGCGACGATCTTTCTTGAGCGCCTGCTCGTAATTGATGTTGACGCCGCCCTTGACTATGTCAACCGCGCCCCTCTGAGTACCAGGCAGCAGCACCAGTTTCTGACCCACATCTATACCAGTTGGATCAGGCATGACCCGGAGCGGGCCATTGACGGCTTCCGGAACCTGACCGACCTGGCGCTCAAGAATACGATTGGCGTGCAGATGCTGCGCGATAACACGCTGTCGAAGTCCGGACTGCTGGCAGAAATACGGGCAGAAATGGGGCAATTCGGCGAGCAGGCATCAGAATCGATCCGGCTCCAGCAGATGCCTGCGCAGCAACTCTTCGATGAAGCCATGCTGATGACCGGTCAAGACCGGCAGTAAAGGCTGGTGAACGCGATCATGCGCTGGTATCAGGAAGACCCGGCAACCGCCATGGCGCGAGTTCAGGGCCTCACGAACCTTCAGGAGCGAAACAACCTGATGCGAATGATCGTATCCGTGGCCGGTCGCAGCAACCCCGAGGAGGCCCTGGCACTGGTGCGCGACTATGCCCCCGATGATCAGGACCTTGAGCGGCTGGCCCTGGTGTCCTGGGCACAGTTTAACCGGAACGACGCCATGCCATCGATCGAAGCCTACGTGGCTCGAACCGGCGACTCCCGGGTGCTGGTGCAGGTCATGTCAAACTGGGCCCAACAGGACCCCCGGGCGGCCATCGCATACGCGCAGACATTAAACAGCGAACATCGGGACAGCGTCATGCCCGGCATCGCCGGTATCTACGTCAGCACCGATCCACGAAGCGCCATGACCTGGCTGATGAGCCTCGATGATCTGCAGATCAGGCGCAGGGCCATCAGTTCCCTGCCCCGGGCCGATGTCAACCTGGCAGAAACCTGGCTGCGACGAGTGGACGATGAAAACATGCAACAGACTCTGCTGCAGGGCATCGCCAGCGTGAAGGCTGACACCGACCCGGAGGCGGCGATGCAGTGGCTGGCAAGCCAGCAAGGGAATGCCGGGTACGAGGCGGCCGTATCGAACGTCATGAACCAGTGGGCCCGAACCAGCCCGGAGGGGAGCGCCGGGTATCTGGCTCGATACGAGCAAGACGACCAGTTTCAGGGCGCATTCGGTTCCACCGCCAGTGCCTGGGCCAGGCGTGATCTCGGCAGCGCAGTAGCCTGGTTCCAGTCGCTGCCCGAGGGCCCGAACCGGGATTCCGTCGGCCGGACGCTGGCACTGCAGAGCGTCAGACAGGATGTCGACGTGACCCTGGACATTCTGGATCAACTCGATGGTTCACTGGCTTCGGACTTGCGATTCCAGGTCGCCTCTCGCTGGGCCTCCCGGGAACCGGACGAGTTGGAAGATATCATCAGCCAAATGGGGCTCGATTCACGTCAGGCAGCACAACTGCGCAAGCAACCGCGCTGACATGCTCGATGCCCAACTGCGACGCCTGATCGATCCGCCACTGGCTGTCCTGGCGGGTCGCGTCGCGAAGACAGCCGTGACCGCGAATCAGATCACCATCGCCGGCTTTCTGGTAGGCCTTGCGGTTGTGCCATTGCTGGCACTGAAGCTGTATCCGGCCGCCATGGTCGCCATCGCAGCCAACCGCTTGCTGGACGGTCTGGACGGCGCCGTGGCGAGGCAACGGGGCATCTCTGACGCGGGTGCCTACCTGGATATTGTGCTGGATTTCATCTTCTATTCAGCCGTGATCTTCGGTTTCGCCCTCGGCCACCCGGAGGACGGGGTCTGGGCAGCGTTTCTGATCTTCAGCTTCGTTGGCACCGGGTCGTCATTTCTGGCCTTTGCGATCTTCGCAAACCGACACGGCATCCACACAGGCGTTGAGCAGGCCCGGTCCTTTTACTATCTCGGCGGCCTTGCAGAAGGATTCGAGACCATGCTGGCGCTGTTTGCCCTGTGCCTGCTACCGGACTGGTTCTGGCTGATCTCACTGACCTTCGGCATCATGTGCTGGATCACGACCACGTCTCGAATCCTGTGGTCATTTCATGTGCTCACCGACTCGCCCGGGCGTACCGCGCCACCAGGCTGATCAATCGCCACCCCGCAGATCTGATATATTGGTTCCCATCACCCACCCCCGGGATTGCGCTATGGATCTGGTTGCTCTTGGCTACAGCTACAGTCGAATCATCCATGACTACTACGTCAAGAACTGGAAGGATGAAATGGGTTCCTCAAAGCTCACCATCGCAAAAAGGGCGGTCCTCGCCTATGCGGAGACGACCAAGGTTCAGAAGAATGTTGATCCTGTGTTCAAGATCCCGCCTGACGAGGGTGACTACGATGAGGCCGCCAAGCAGTGGGCCCATCAGATTGACAAGTTTTTCTCGCCCTATGAAACGGTGAAGCTTCCTTACTCCTTTGGCGACTATCTGGTGATGGCGCTCGACGAAGAATATCGGAAGCAGTGCCTGATCGAACTCGACCGGAAGCGCAAGACCATCGTTGGTGATGTGCGACCAGAGCAGGGAGATATGTTCAATAGCGTACAGGCCACCATCAAGGAGACCGCCGAAGCCATCTCGCATCTGGTCAAACTGGCCCCGGGCGGACTGGGCGACGACAGTGAGCAGGACCTCCTGCGCGGACGCCAGGAACTGCTGGAGGCGATCGCAGCAATGCGGGGCGGCCTGGCACAGCTTGACAATGAACTCACCCGGCGGGACATTGATATCTTGTAGCAGGCTTCTGGGAGCACCAAAAAAAAGCGCCGGGTCGATGACCCGGCACAAGGGGGAATGGTTCGCTGCTTCGCCTACGCCAGCATCTGGCCCAGATTCACCGCTGCGATCAGCGTGAGCAGCACAACAAAGAAGCCGTTAGCGTGCCCGTGTTGGCACAACCTGGTTGTGCTGGGAAATATCACGACCGCAAAGTGTGCGCCGAAACTTCGATGAAAGTGTCTCCGGACAAGGCTGATCCACCTCTGCGTTGTTTTCATGACCGGTGCCCGTTCTGATATGAGATACAGATTAGCCAATGTCCTTACGCGTTCAATGGCAGAGGCTACCTATGGATATCAATACAGTATTCCAGGAAAGCTCTGATTAATTGGATTTTTTCGTGAGAGCAAGGCAAGCGCCCGCAGAAAATCGCGAAAACGCTTCAATTTCGCGATGTTTCGAGGACGACTCCAACGCAGCTATCGCGGAAAAAGACTTTAATCAGAGGTTCCCAGGACATCGGAATGGGTGGCGTGAGACCACGGGGTACTGGCCGAATTGCGCCCGGGACGATGGCAGACTATTCGAGGGATACAGCGACTGCCAGTACTCTCAGTCTACGTCTTCGGGCCGACTCTGGAGCTATTTTGGGGACTGATCTGGGCCTGGCCTGATCTGCGGTCTGGATTTGGCTGGATCAGATGACTTTCTTTTGTTCGAGCCGCGATATCAGATCACTGAGCATCTTGTCGGTAGACGCGTTGCTGAATGACTCATTCAGAATATTGGTGATTTCCTTGTTCATGGATGTATTGTTGGACCTGGCTCGTCGCTTGATTTTCCTGTGTAGCGTGGGCGGCAATCGCAGCACAAATTTTACCTGGTCTGTATCTGGCATCCCTACCCCCTTGGAAGTAGAACGGGTCTTGGCCCCGATTATAGCCCTCGTTCTTGTAAGGATACGGTTACATTGATCACTGGTTTGTATCAGAACGCCATCACCACGAGGAGGTGGCCTGGTTGGGTGAGCCGTCGGAAAGAAAATCCCTCAGATACTCGAACGAGGATTGTGGGACAACATGGCGCAAATGGGGTATCGTCTGCCACTGAATCGAAAGTGGTCCGGAGCGTTCCATGGAGTGTCCAAAATGTCTGGGCGACATGAACCTGGTCGATGATGAGGTCACGGCCGTCAGTCGCTGTAATCATTGCCAGGGGTTGTACTTTGATCTGCTCACTCGCCAGAACCTCGATGAGGTCGCCGCTCGAATACACCTGGATACGGGCGATGAGTCCGTAGGTAAGGAATTCGACGAAATGGTGTTCGTGGAATGCCCGAAGTGTAACCAGATCATGGACCAACGATCTGTCGATGATCCCGTCCAGATTCGTTTTGAACTGTGCGTCTCCTGCCACGCCACGTTTCTTGATGCCGGCGAATATCGTCAGTATATGAGCGATGAATACCTTGACGCATTCAGAGCGCTGCTGCCACCGGTGTAGGTTCACCGGGTCCGAAATAGAAACAGAACCACGGCAGGGCGGGCAGCGCTAAAGACCGTCGGCCCGAACGCTGGATCTACATGGACGCAAGGCATTACTACTTCCTGGGAACCGGATCCTGGTTCTTCTCCCACGGCATTCAGACGGTCATCTTCGCCTGGCTGGTGACCATCGTACTCCGGGAGTCCCCGGACATGGTGGGCATCGCCCAGATGACGTTCCTTGCTCCGGCGATGGTGCTGATGCTCGTCGGTGGCAGCCTCGCAGACCAGTATGGTGGACGACCGGTGGTGATCGGGGGCCAGATGCTCGCCGCAGTGGCGGTATTCCTGCTGGCGGTGTGCATCGCACTGGACCGTTTCACCTATACAGTACTGCTGTTGTTCGCGATTACGATGGGCTGCGCCCAGGCTCTGGTCACTCCCGCCAGGGATGGCCTGCTGGCACTGGTCGCCGAGGGCAGAATTCAGCGCCGGGTGGTTCAGGCAAGCCTGATCCAGTTCGCGGTTCAGATGCTGGGCTTCGTGGCGGCCTCCTACGCCGACCGCACCGGCGCCACGGTGATACTCCTGCTGCAGTGTCTGGCGCTGGTTCTGGGGGTCCTGGCGTTTACGCGGCTGACGGTCCCGGACGTGGGACGCACACGCGAGACCGGCGTGTCCCTGGTGTCGATACTGACCTCAATCGGGATCGGACTGCAGACTGTCAGATCCTCCCGCGCCATGTTGATGGTGGTCGCACTGAACTGCGCGATGGGGATGTTCTTCATGGGTTCCTATATGGTCACCGTGCCACTGCTGGTACGGGAGCTCTACGATGGGACATCAGCCGAACTCGCCTGGGTGAATACGGCCAATGCCGTGGGCCTGGTGATGACAATCTTTTTCCTGCTGCAGTTCGGTGACATCTATCGCCAGGGTCGTGCCCTGATCGTCGCCCATGGGGCGGGCGCGATCGCCCTTGCGTCCGCAGCTTTGGGGATCGGATTTCCCGCCCTGGTTGCGAGCGTGTTTCTGTGGGGAATGTGCGGTGGCATCGGCATGACCATGTCACGGACCATCATGCAGGAACAGGCGCCGTCGGATCAGCGGGCACGCATTATGGGGTTTTTCTCTTTCTCGTTCATGGGAGCGGGCCCGGTTGGCGCACTCGGCAATGGATACATGGCCTCCTGGATGGGCGCGTCCACCGCCCTGATGTTAAGCTCGGCGGCCATGTTCTGTGTCGTCGTCATCGTTGCCACCCGGTCGGACCTCTGGAAGCTTGACACCGACCCCCGTAAGCATGCCTGAACTGATCGATTTTCTGGTGCGCCATCGGCGCCTGATCGTACTCACGGGAGCCGGCTGCAGCGTGCCATCAGGTATCCCAACCTATCGGAACCACCTCGGTCAGTGGCAGCGTTCGAACCCCATCACCCACCAGGAGTTCATCAACAATCCGGTAAGCCGACAGCGTTACTGGGCAAGGAGTATGGCCGGCTGGCCAATGGTCGCAGCGGCAGCACCCAACCGTGCTCACCATGCACTGGCCGAACTCGAAGCACGGGGACATATCGCGCTGCTGGTGACACAGAATGTCGATGGGCTGCACCAGAAGGCCGGCCAGCAACGGGTCATCGACCTTCACGGTCGGCTTGACTCCGTGATCTGCCTCGGGTGTCGGCTCACCCTCAGCCGTGAGTCTGTACAGGCACAACTGATTGATACGAACGGCAAGTTGCCCTCCGCTGCCGCTGCGGCACCGGACGGCGATGCTGACCTGCATATGGACATCGCGGGCTTCAACGTCCCGGACTGCCCCCGGTGTGGTGGCGTACTCAAGCCCGACGTCGTGTTCTTCGGCGGCACTGTGACGCGAGGAATTGTTGCGACGATCTACGATGCGCTCAAAGACGCCGATGCCTTGCTGGTGGTGGGCTCGTCGCTCATGGTCTACTCCGGCTATCGGTTCTGTAAGAAAGCAAAGATTCTCGACAAACCTGTCGCCTGTATCAATCCTGGACGCACTCGTGCCGATGACCTGTTCCAGCTCAAGGTTGAACAGGACTGTGAAGCATCCCTCTCGGCAGTAGTAGACGCCCTGAAGTCCCGCGACCAAAACATCAGTTCGTGATCGCCCCGTAGATGATGTTCTTCAACTGACCCCGGAAATTGAACGTCCCGGACGGCATGAGCTGGGTCAGAAAGATCACCACCAGGTCCTCCGCCGGGTCTACCCAGAATATGGTCGAGGCGGCCCCTCCCCAGTAATAGTCACCGGCACCATAGCCGCCGGATTCGACCTGACCGAGGGTCATCGCAAAGCCCAGACCGAAACCAATGCCCTCGTAGGCGGTCTCGGAGAAACTTCCAAGGGCAAATCCCGCGAGATCTGCTCCATCGGGCAGGTGATTGCGGGTCATCAGATCAATAGTGCGCGGACTCACCACACGACGGCCATCCAGTTCACCGCCGCGTCGCAGCATCTCGCAGAAGCGGTAGTAGTCCGACATGGTACTTACCAGCCCTCCGCCACCGGAAAAAAACCGGGTAGGCTTCGAATATCGGCTGTCACGACCGTCGTCGATCAAGTCGAGGCCCTTGTCCACGCGCCGCTGATAGTTACTGGTGAGCCGGGCAACCCGGTCCTCGGAAACCCGAAAACCCGTATCGACCATTCCCAGCGGCTCAAAGATATGTTCGGCCAGATACTCGTCAAACGGTTGACCGGACAAGGCCTCCACCAGGTAACCACAGACGTCCGTCGCCAGGGAATAAAGCCATCGCTCGCCGGGGTCATACATCAGCGGGACATGGGCCAGTTTTTCAATAAAGTCGCGCAGGGTTTCGCCGCGGTCCCGGTTGATTCCCTGTTCCTGATAGGCCTCATCGACGGGATGACGACTCTGGCCGTAGCTGAGGCCAGCCCTGTGGCTCAACATGTGGCGAAACGTCATCGGCACCCGCGGCGGTCGGGTTTCAAGATTATCCAGTTCGCCCGACACGTAGACCTGTTGCCCTGCCCACTCGGGAATCACGCGGGTAACTGGATCATTGAGCTGGAACAGCCCACGCTCGTACAACTGCATCAGAGCAATTGAAGTCACTGGCTTTGTCATTGAGTAGATGCGGAATATGGCATCGTCCGCCAGCGCCTCATTGCGCTCAATACTCGCCCTGCCTAACGACTTGAAGTAGGCGAGGTAGCCGTGACGCGACACCAATACCTGACAACCAGCGATCTTCCCCGGCTCAACATAATTCTGCTCAAGGTGATCCGTGATTCTCGCCAGCCGGCCCGCATCGAAGCCTGCCTTCTCCGGTTCGAGGTCCATCACAATGCCTCCGACGACAGATGCTGATTCGTTACTTTTCCCAGGGCGACCCGGTCGCTCGCTCGCCTGCCCACTTCGTCATCCATTCGCCCGCCCATGTGCGTCTCCAAACTGGTGTCACTCAAGACTAATCAATACAATCGACCGCGACAATATCCGGAGCACACCATGGACCAACAAGTCTGGCGGCTGGCGAGGACCCCACCTGGTGGGTGGCCACAGCCTGCTGATTTCTCCTGGCAACGTGAGCCTGTCCCTCAACCCGGGTCGGAGCAGATTCTGACCCGTACCATTTACCTGTCCATGGATCCCTATCAATGGGGCCGGCGCCGTAGCGGTACCGAGAAACCCGGCGATATCTGCCACGGGCGCACCGTCTCTCAGGTCATCGCATCACGGAACGGGCCGTTCTCGGAAGGCGATTATATCTTCAACACCAACGGCTGGCAGGAGTATGGTCTGACCGGGAAGGGCATCTCGGAATTCGGCTATATGCATCCTCGCAAACTTGATCCCGGGGCGGCCCCGCTCTCCACGGCCATCGGCGCAATGGGCATGCTGGGGCTGACCGCCTATGCCGGCTGCTATGTTCAGTGTCAGCCCCGCCCGGGCGAGACGGTCGTGATCTCTGCAGCGTCTGGCGGGGTCGGTCAGGTAGCGGGGCAAATCGCGCGCATCATGGGCTGCCGGGTAGTCGGCATCGCGGGCCGGAACGAGAAGTGTCGGTACGTGGTCGACGAACTCGGTTTTGATGCCTGCGTTTCTCATCTGGGACAGGACTATCCCGACGCACTGCGAACCGCCTGCCCGGACGGCGTCGACATCTACTTTGAGAACGTCGGTGGCCGGGTGTTCGAAGGTGTACTGCCATTGCTCAACCGGGAGGCACGCATTTCGCTTTGCGGAATGATCTCCCAGTATGGCAACACCGACGGTCGGGACTCACGGCAGATCTGGAACGAAGCCGGCGAGAAAGTCTTCGCCGCCAAGGGGGTCAAGGTTCACGGACTCTTTGTAGGCAATTTCGTTGACCGGCATCAGGATGAATTCCTGCATCGCATGGGCGACTGGATCAGTACCGGTGAGGTCAGATACAAACAGGACCTATGGCAGGGCCTGGCCCAGGCGCCAGCAGCCTTCAGCGCCATGCTGCGGGGCGATAATTTTGGCAAGACGCTGGTTCAGGTCAGCCCGGAACAGGCCCCCGATGCGGCGGGCCAGGCAAATCCTGCCGGAACATCAGCTACCCATTAGCCAGGGAGGTCCGGGTTGCTGCGCGAAAGCTGGTCCCCGGGTAGCGCACTGCGGAGCATGTCATCAAGGGACGTGAGCTCAACATCAAGCAATCGGGCACCGGCCTCGCTATCAAGGTTGTCGTCATGGTCCAGAATTCCCAGCATGTCACGGGTGACGGGAGGATTCGCAAGCAATCGCTCCAGCATGCCCGCCATGAACAGGGCGAGGCCGATAGGCAGACTGATCACCCACGGGGAGCGACCATAAACGTGACCTGCCCGGGCAATCAGTTCACGACGTGACAGTGATTCCGGACCTGCCAGTTCAACGATTCGGTGCTCCCGGCCTGCCATGGCATGCAAAATCGCAGTCACGACATCGCCGGCGGCAATCGGCTGCTCCAGGCTCGCAGCACGGAACGCAAGGACAATAGCCGATCGGGCCTTGCGGGACAGTGACCACGCCGCATAGTCCCCCGCCCCCAGCACCATCGGAACCCGAATGATGGTCGCCGGGACGGTTCCGGCCCGGAGAATGTCCTCTGCTCGTCCCCGGGACGAAAAGCACTCGTTGCTGGAGCTTCTGTCACTGCCAATCAGGCTCAGATAGACGATGCTCGAAACCCCGGCGGAAGCCGCGGCATTTGCCAGAGCCCGGCAGGGATTCTCGTGAGCATCAGCGTAGGCAGTCCCCCTGGGACGTTTGATGATCCCCACCAGGTGGATCGCCGTCCTGCATCCCGTGGCGGCACCAACCAGACTGGCCTCATCGGTATAGTCAACAACGCGGATATCAACCGGCAGCCCGTTGGTCGCAGCAACAAGCTGCTCTCTGGCACGCCCGGAACGTACGATCGCCACGAGCTCGTGTTGCCGGGCGGCCTCCCGAATCAGGCGGGTACCCAGATGTCCGTTTGCGCCCGTGATCAACAGTCTGCTCATTGTCTTGCTCCGACTCTGGCCGTATGGGTTGTCAATTGGCAATCCTCGTGGGCATTTTAGGGCGTTTCCCCCTTTCCGCCGAAACGGAGAATATGCGATAGTCACAGGAAACCCGGATCACCGATCTGCATCGCACCCGTGCAACACCTTCCCAATCTGCTCAGCATCGCACGCTTCTTTCTGGCGATCCCCATGGGGTATCTGATCTGGTATGGGCACTGGGGTCCTGCCGCCACAGTGCTGTGGCTGGCGATCGGAACCGACCTGGCGGATGGTCATCTGGCGCGACGGCTTGGCGCCGAGACCAGCCTGGGCGGCTTGCTGGACCACAGCAGTGACGCAGTCTTTGTGACCGTCGCACTCTGCGCACTGGCGTTTCACGGCCTCGTACCTGCCATCCTGCCCGTTCTGGTCATACTCGCCTTCATGCAGTACATGGCAGATTCCCGGGCTCTTGCCGGCAAGCCGCTTCGCACCAGCGCGCTGGGTCGATACAACGGCATCTGCTACTTCATACTCGCAGGTTTTCCGGTAATGGAGCAGGCACTCAACCTGTATCCAGTCCCGCTGGCCTACTTTCCATGGCTGGGCTGGGGCCTTGTCCTCTCAACCGGCATCTCGATGATCGATCGCCTGATCACGCTGCTGCAAGCCCGTCATGACGCCATGGAGTAGCGCTCGTCGTCAGGCACTTGGGCCCGGTTCCCCATCGGCTCCGGACAGAAAACACCAGCCAGATGATGGCATTTGAACAAGACAAAGCGGGGGTGTGCACGATAAACCGGTAGGGACCGACTGCAATTCATCAACCGTTCGGGTGCTCACATCGTTCAGCTTCGACTATTCGGTGGTCGCCTGGTGCACTACCTGATTGCGACCACGTTCCTTGGCCTTGTACAGAAAGCGATCACACGCCTCAATCAGCTCATCTGGACTGGCATAGGCGTCGTCCCCACCCCACCAGACAACCCCGGCGCTGATCGTAATCTTGAGCTCAACCCCGTCATAGACAAACACTTGCTGTTCAATCGTCGTGCGCACCCGTTCAGCGAGTTGAACCGCCGCCGGCAAAGGAGCGCCGCGAAGCATGAATGCAAATTCTTCGCCGCCATAGCGGGCGAAGACGTCATAGCCCCGGGCCTTTTCTTCAATCAGCTGCGCCATGTGTTTGAGGATGAAGTCTCCTGCAGGATGCCCCCAGGTGTCGTTTATCTGCTTGAAGTAATCTATGTCCAGCAGGATGATCGCGAGACCCACCTCGTTGCGCCGGTTGTACTCGAACTCCTTGTCGAGGGACTCGCTAAAATAGCGTTTATTATAGATGCGGGTGAGGCCATCCTTGACCGCCATATTGCGTAACATCAGATGATATTCAGTGTCGTCCTCATCCTGGAATGAAAACTTGAAGACGACATTTCCAAGCTGGACCTTATCGCCCTCAGCCAGCTTCACCGCACTCAGGACAGGTTCCCTGTTCAGAAAGGACCCGTTGGTACTATTGAGATCAGACAGATAGTAACCGTCTACCCGCGCCACAATCATGGCATGTTTGCGGCTGATACTGATGTCCGAAACCACCAGGTCAAGCTCATCACTACGCCCGATCATCGTCACATCGTTAGTTAACTCGTAGACCTGACCAATGAAGTCACCTTTGATCATGATCAAACAGGGACGCTTGGCCGTACGCACTTCTTCCTCGGCGTCCGGGATCAATTTTCTGTATTCGGTATTATCTGACATCCTGACGAGTCCGGCCCGAAATAGAATGTGTAGTCTAGTAGGAACCCCTGGGTCCAGCCCCAGGCTATGGCCTGTGGGAGTATAACACCAGAACTCCGGTCATTGAGAGTCACCTGACGGCCAATCAATACCTGCGGTCAGTACGGATCACTTGCCAAATCGGCGTTCCCGTTGCTGATAAACCCGGATGGCACGCCAGAAATCAATCTTGCGAAACGCTGGCCAGTACACTTCGGTAAAATACAGTTCAGAGTAGGCACTCTGCCAGATCAGAAAACCCGAGAGCCGTTCTTCACCAGAAGTCCGGATGATAAGATCCGGATCAGGTATGCCCTCGGTATACAGATAACGACCGAACGTAGTCTCATCAATGTCATCGATTGTCAGACAGCCCTTATCCACCTCGTCAACCAGTTTTTTGACCGCATCAACGATCTCTGCTCGCCCACCATAGCTGATCGCAATGTTGAGCAGGAATCGCTCATGGTTCCGCGTCATTGACTCGATCTTTTCGATCTCTTCAATCATCTCTGCCGACAGGTCTTCGCGCCGACCAATCACCTTGATCCTGACCTGCTCTTCCTTGATCACCGGGTCCACCTGAAATTCCTTCAGCTTTCGAAGGATCAGGTCCATCAGGTAATCGACCTCGTCGTGGGGGCGGTTGTAATTCTCGGTAGAAAAGCCATACAGCGTGACAATGCGGATATCGAGTTGCCAGCACCAGCGCAGGAAATCCTCAAGCTTTCTGGAACCTGCATTGTGGCCCTCGTTTGAAGCCAGCCCCTGGACCCTCGCGAATCGCCTGTTACCATCAACGATAAGGCCGATGTGATGCGGCTTGGGACCCGACTTGATTTGCGAGAACAGGTACGGCTCGTAAAGCCTGTACAGAAACGACGGGGCAGTGATCAAAATGATGGGGTCCGGGGCAAGAACACAAGGCGAGCAAGCATAGCACTGCCCCGTGTCGGTGTACTAGCAGCCCTGAGCGTGCCCGTAAGTCATTGATTCAACGGGTTCGACCATGCGCCCGGCTGTTGGACACCGCATCGCGTCCGGCTGGCTTTGGTATCCCAGTTGGTTTATAAATCTCCCCTTCTCCAGCAGCGGAAACTCGTCAATGTCATTGCTTCCCCTTGAAGGCCTCAGGATTCTGGACCTAACGACCGGCCCCGCAGGGGGGCTCGCCACCATGATACTCGCTGACTTCGGGGCGCATGTGACCCGGGTCTGCGACCCGGAATTCGAAGGTGATCCCGACGTTGCCTCGGCGCGTATGTGGCTGCGCGGCAAGGCCACTGCCAGCACCTGGCAGGCTGAGATCAGCGACGCCGATGTCGTCATTATTTCATTACCCCACGGCCATCAGGGCATCGACTACGAGACCTGCCTGAAGGCGAACCCCACCGTGGTCTACTGCGAGATCAGCGCCATGGGCAACGACGTCAGAATGCCGCTGTGTGAACCTGCCGTGGCAGCAAAAGCCGGGCGAATGAAGCAAATGGAGGCCGTTATCCCCGGAACAGGGCCCATATTTGCTGCCGTTCAGGTCGCAACCCATGCCACTGCGATGAATGTCGTTTCCGGGGTACTCGCGGCACTGCACAAACGACGCCGACTTGGCGTGGGCGATCATCTGTCCACGAGCCTGGTCCAGGGATTGATGCCATACGATATGGGAGGGTCCATCGCGCTCCAGCTGCGCGCCCAGCAGCCACCCAGGCCCCCGGAAGAGACACCCACCCGACCACGAGCTCCTTTCATGCCAACGCTCAACTACCATCCAGTTCAGTGCGCGGATGGCAAATGGCTCCAACTGGGCAATCTGCTGCCACATCTCTTTGCCAACTTCATGAGCGCCATTGGTCTTGCAGACGAGCTGGTGCGACTGCCAGAGCACACCGAGGAGGTCAGAGACGCGATCCTGACGACCATACAAAGCCGTACGCGGGATGAATGGATGGAGATCTTCGTTGCCGATGGTGGCGTTGCGGCCCATCCCTACCTGGAACCGCAGGAAACCCTCTCCGACCCGGATATGACTGACAACGGTCATGTCATCGTACTGGGTGAAACCCGGCAACTCGGGCCGGTTGCCAACCTCACCGGGACGCCCGCCCGAATCACGACAGAGCCCAAGGGTGGCGAAGGCTGGCACGTCACTCCTGGCAGCCCGACCCGACAGGCGCCACTCGCGGACGTGACCGTGGTCGAACTCGCCACGATCATTGCATCGCCTCTGGGTGCTTCGTTTCTGGCAGACATGGGTGCCCGGGTCATCAAGGTTGAAGCAGTCGGCGGCGACCCCTTCCGCAACATGGGCGGCTTTGGTTCCATGCGCTGCAACCAGGGCAAGGAGAGCATCAGCGTCGATCTGAAATCTGACGCGGGTCAGGAGCTTGTCAGGAAACTCATCCAGGGTGCTGACATCGTCATCCACAACTATCGGCCCGGCGTGCCGGAACGCCTGGGAATCGGCTACGAGCAGCTCAGGGCCATCAATCCCGGCCTGATCTACGTCTCTGCCAACGGCTACGGCCCGTCCGGGCCCGGCGCAAAACGTCCCTCGACTCACCCCATTCCCGGTGCCGCCATGGGCGGTGCAGGCTACCAGGCCGGGGGGGTTCCCGGAGAACTGCTCGATATTCCAGGCCTGCGCGATGCATCCCGTCGTCTGATGGCGGCTAACGAAGTCAATCCGGACCCGAACACGGCCGTGGTTGTGTGCGCCAGCGCCATGCTCGGACTGACGGCTCGTGAGCAGACCGGCATGGGGCAACAGATCTTTGTGGATATGTTCGGAGCCAATGCCTACGCCAATTTCGACGCCATGGTCGACTATCCGGACAAGCCTGCTCGCCCCCCGCTCGGCCCTGAACTCAAGGGACCATCTCCGACAAGTCGGCTGTACCCGGCAAGGGCCGGCTGGGTGTTTCTTGGCATCACCCGGGCGGCGGAATGGCACAAGTTCTGTGAGGTCACCGGACATTCGGACTGGCACGATGATTTTTCCTCTGGCACGGATGTGCAGGGCAAACTGGCAACACTGTTTCTTGAGAAGGACGCATCGGACTGGGACCGCCTGTTCGAGAACAGCGGCGTCGCCTGTGTTATCGCAGACGCCAGCAACAGCGCCC
>JAQBUI010000148.1 GCA_027624035.1 Pseudomonadota bacterium
ACGCCGTTGTCGTGCCGGGAAGTTTTCCGGACGGCACAGCGTGCTGCCAGAACTTCCATGAAAGCAAGGCACTTTCCCGCCCGGCCATTTCACGCCGGCAAGTGCTACAATCGCCGGCTGAATCGTTACAGGAAACCCGACATGTCAGATACCGATGGCACAAAAGACCGCCGCCGTTACTCCTCGCTGGTTGTGGACGGCAATGAGAAAGCCGCTGCCAGGGCCATGCTCTATGCGGTAGGCTTTACCGAAGAAGACTTCAGCCGTCCCCAGATCGGCATCGCCTCCACCTGGAGCAATCTTACGCCGTGCAATATGCACATCAATGATCTGGCAGAAGCGGCAGCGATCGGTGCTTCCGACGGCGGTGGCAAGCCCGTCACGTTCAACACCATCACGGTATCCGATGGCATCTCCATGGGTTCACCGGGCATGCGCTACTCCCTTGTGTCGCGGGAGGTCATCGCGGACTCCATTGAGACCGTCGTGGGGGCAGAGGGATTCGACGGCTTTGTGGCGATCGGCGGCTGTGACAAGAACATGCCGGGCTGTGCCATGGCCATGGCGAGGCTGAACCGCCCCAGCGTGTTCGTCTACGGCGGCACCATCCAGATGGGCAAGCAGCGACGCGATATCGTCTCGGTATTCGAGGCCGTGGGCCAGCATGCGGCGGGGAATATCTCTGACATCGAACTCAAGGAAATTGAATCCACCGCCATTCCGGGGCCAGGTTCCTGTGGCGGTATGTACACGGCCAACACCATGGCATCCGCCATCGAGGCGCTGGGGCTGTCACTGCCCAACTCCTCCGCCCAGGAAGCCGTGTCAGAGAACAAGCGCGCAGACAGCCACGCGGCCGGTGAGGCCGTGGTCCGGCTGGTCGAAGCGGGCATTCGACCGTCCGACATCCTGTCCCGCGAATCCTTTGAGAACGCCATCACCGTTGCGATTGCCCTGGAAGGCTCCACCAACGCCGTGTTGCACCTGCTGGCCATTGCCCACGCCGCCCGAATTCCGCTGACCATTGATGACTTCACCAGTATTGGCAAACGGGTACCGGTCCTGGCGGACATGCGCCCGGCCGGGCAGTACGCCATGAGTGAACTGATTGCCATCGGTGGCATCCAGCCGCTGATGAAGATGCTGCTGGAAGCGGGCCTGCTGCATGGTGACTGCCTGACCGTGACCGGCAAGACGCTGGCCGAGAATCTGGCTGACGTCGCCCCCTATCCCGAGGACCAGCAAGTCATTCGGCCGCTTTCTGACCCCATCAAGAAAGACAGTCACCTGGTGATCCTGCGGGGCAACCTCGCCCCGGATGGTGCGGTCGCCAAGATTACCGGCCATGAGGGGCTGGCTTTCAGCGGCACCGCACGCTGCTTTACCGGTGAAGAATCGGCCCTGGCGGCCATTCTGGACGGAACGGTGGTGGCCGGTGATGTCGTGGTGGTTCGCTACGAGGGCCCGCGCGGCGGACCCGGGATGCGCGAAATGTTGTCGCCGACCAGCGCCATCAACGGCCGGGGCCTGTCCAGCGACGTGGCACTGATCACCGACGGCCGATTTTCAGGTGGCTCCCACGGATTCGTGATCGGGCACATTACGCCTGAGGCCTTTGACGGCGGCCCCATTGCGCTGATCGAGGATGGTGACAAGATCACCATCGATGCCGAGTCAGCCGAGATGACACTGCATATTTCTGACGCCGAAATGAACCGGCGCAAGGCAGGCTGGAAGGCACCGGAGCCCTATACTGACCGGGGCATCCTGGCGAAATACGCCAGGCTGGTCAGCTCGGCTTCAGAAGGTGCCGTGACGGATCAGACCTGACGCCGGTATGGACGGCGCAGGAATCTATTGTTCGATTCCTCCGGTCGCCGGTGCGGGCCGGGCACGCTGGTTGTACAGAATGTCGCGAACCTTTGCCTTCTCAGCGTCGGTCATTTCCGGCTGCGCCGGTGGCATGACCGCCATGCCACGCTGCACCCCCGGCCGTGCACCAAGTTCCTCAAACCAGCGTTTGAAGTATCTGAACTCGTCGATGTCCTGCCCCTGTCCTTGCCAGCCGGCTGTCCAGGGGTAGATGATCATGTCTGCAATCGTGTACTCATCACCACAGACGTAGCGCTGGTTGTAGAGCTGATTGTTCAGCACCCCGTACATCCGGTTCACCTCATTGGTGAACCGGTTTACGGCGTAGCTCTGGTCTCCCTGGGTATCACCAAGACGCCTGAAGTGTCCGCACTCACCGGTCTTCGGCCCCTGGTTGGCCATCTGCCAGATCACCCATTGCACCACGTTGTAGTGGCCCCGAACGTCATTCGGCATGAACTGGCCGGTCTTTTCGGCCAGATAGAGCATGATGGCACCGGATTCGAACACCGAGAGCGGACCCCCGCCATCGGCTGGCTCATGGTCCACCAGTGCCGGCATCCGGTTGTTGGGGCAGATGTTCAGGAACTCGTCAGTGAACTGGTCGCCCCGGCCAATATTGCAGGCCACCAGGTTGTAGTCCAGACCACATTCTTCCAACTGAATGGTGACCTTCTTGCCATTGGGCGTCGGCCAGTAGTGCAGGTCCAGCATCGGATGCCTCCTTGTTCCCGTTGAATAGCCCGGCAGTTTGCCATTAATCGAGGGTTGACGAAATCCTGCTTGATTTATAATTTTATATTTCTATAATTACCGAATTATGAAATTAAAGAATCACATTGCCATCGAGATGCTGTCCGGGCTCGCCCAGGAAACCCGCTTGCGAATCTTCAGAGAACTGGTCCGCCATCACGGACCCTGCACCGCGGACAGCGGGCTTGCCGCCGGGGCACTTGCCACAACGCTCGCCATTGCACCACCAACCCTGTCGTTCCATCTCAAGGAGATGTCACGAGCCGGGCTGGTGAAATCCCGCAAGCACGGACGTTCGATTATCTATCGGGCCGATCTCGAAGGTATGGGTGACCTCGTCAACTATCTGCTGGAGGACTGCTGCGGTGGTCAGTGCCAGCCTTTAACCGGAGCATGTCCATGAAGCGTCTACACCTCAGCCTTAACGTCAGTGACCTTGAAGCGTCCATCGCATTTCACTCATCGCTGTTTGCCGAGCAGCCGTCTGTGGTGCATGAGGACTATGCCAAGTGGCTGCTCGAGGACCCCAGAGTCAACTTTGTGATCGAACAGGCGACCCCTGAGACTGCGGGGCTGACTCACGCCGGTATTCAGGCAGCGGACAGTGCTGAACTACAGGGCCTGTATGACCGCATGACCGGCACCGATGCACCGTGGACTGGGCAGGGGCGCACCACCTGCTGCTATGCCGAGTCCGACAAGGGCTGGACCACCAGCCCCGATGGTCTGCCGTGGGAAGCGTTTCTGACTCACCGCCAGACCGACGTGCGTCGCGCGGCGCCATCCGCTGCCCCCTGCTGCGTCGAGGCAGCTTGCTGCGGTTAGGCTGGTCACTCCTGAAATGGTGAATTCCCGCACCGGGTGGCGAAACGCGCCACCCGACCGGCAGCAGGACTGGTGAAAACGCTATCGTTTCAGTATGTTAGCAGCTGGCACGAAGTTTGTTACGATCATCCAAAGCCCGATAAAACAAGGATTCACATGATTGGTCTTATCCTGCATTTCCTGCTGCTGGGCGCAGTGATTTTTGTCATTGCCGAGACGCTGCCCAGGGTCCATGTTGATGGCTATGGGACTGCCCTGATCGTGGCCATTGTCTATGGTCTGATCAACGTCACCCTGGGTACCGTGCTGATGATCCTCAGCTTCCCGTTCATGATCATCACCATTGGTCTGTTCAAACTGGTGATCAACACATTCCTGCTGTGGATCACAGATCAGCTGATCGATTCCTTCGAGATCGAGGATATGGGGACGACCATCATCGTCGCCATATTGATCACGATCGCCGACGTGTTCCTGACCTGGATTTTCTGAAGCCTCAGCGGCGCCCGGCCTTCTTGTCCGCCCCTGCGGGCGGTAGCGCCCGATACAGGATCAGGAACCCGACCGCTCCAGAGGCGAGCGAACCCAGCATGATTCCGAGACGGTCATTGAACAGTTCGTCCACACCGGAGCCCTCGAAGGCCAGCGCACTGATAAACAGGCTCATGGTAAAACCAATGCCGCACAATGCCGATGCGCCATAGAGCATCTTCATGGTGAAGCCCTGGGGAAGCTCCGTCAGGCCGAGCTTGATGCCCACCCAGCAGAACCCGAATACGCCCAGTTGCTTACCCACAAACAACCCCAGGGCGATGCCCAGAGGGACACTGTGAGTCATCTGGGCGATGCCGACCCCACCAAGATCAATACCCGCATTGCAGAACGCGAAGATCGGCAGAATCAGATACGCGACAGAAGGATGCAGATCATGCTCCAGTCGTTTAACAGGAGAGAACTGGTCGGGCCCCCTGGATTTCATCGGAATGAACATCGCCAGGATGACCCCGGCGAGAGTCGCGTGCACGCCGGATTTGAGGGTGGCGACCCACATGATTGCCCCCACCACCAGATACAGGCTCTGTTCATCCAGGCCGCGATGGTTGAAATACCACAACGCCACGATGCATATCGCGACCACCAGAAAGGCACCGCCGGACAGCTGGTCCGAGTAAAACACGGCGATAATGATGATCGCACCAAGATCATCAAAGATCGCCAGCGAGGTCAGAAACACCTTCAGGCTCACCGGGACCCGGGAACCGAGCAGGGACAGTACACCAAGGGCAAACGCAATGTCGGTGGCTGACGGAATGGCCCAGCCACGCAGCGCTCTGGGGTCATCCAGGTTCATGACTGCATAGATCGTCGCGGGCAGAAGCATGCCGCCCAGGGCGCCCAGGGCGGGCAATACGACCTTGCGAGGGGTCCTAAGCTCACCTTCCAGAATCTCTCGCTTGAGCTCCAGGCCGACCAGCAAAAAGAAGATCGCCATCAGGCCGTCGTTCACCCACAGCAGCATGGGTTTGGCGATTTCAAAGGAACCCACGATCACTGCGACCGGGGTCTTGATCAGCAGACTGTAGTACTCGTCCAGCGGCGAGTTCGCGAGCACCATCGCAAAGGCGGCAAACACCACCAGCATGATGCCACCGCTGGACTCCTGCCTTAGAAACCTGGCGATGAACGTGCCCTCTGGCTGCTTCAAACTGCGCTCTCCACATCAACAACTGGACGCACATGATGCATGGCCGCGCCCCGAGGCTCAAGCGCCACGGGTTGCATTAGGAGCCCTCAGCGTGCCCGGGTTGGGCACGCCGTTGTCGTGCCGGGAAGTTTTCCGGACGGCACAGCGTGCGGCCAGAACTTCCATGAAAGCCCTTAGCGTGCCCGGGTCGGCCACGCCGTTGTCGTGCCGGGAAGTTTTCCGGA
>JAQBUI010000149.1 GCA_027624035.1 Pseudomonadota bacterium
CAGCCTTGAGCGGGTTAACAGTCATGAGCGTGTCAAAAGCATCATGAGAGTGCCGTGTCAGGCACTGGCCGGGCCGGAACTCCCATAGAAAACATCGACGAGTGCGAATTCATCAAAGATTTGCTATACCTCTTACAAGACTCGACAGGGCAGGAACACATGAGTGAGTGGATCGAAACGAAAGTAGCAGGGTCGCCGATGCGGAATTACGTCACCGGCGAGCCCGGAAGCAACGGTGTGCTGGTCTGTATGCACGCCCCGGGTATTGATGAATCCATGCAGGAAATCGCCGGCTGGCTCCCCGACGCCGGATATCAGGCACTCATCCCGGACCTGTACCATCGTCAACCCGATGATGATGCGAGCCCGCTGGAACGGCTGGGAAGGCTCAAGGATGATGAGATCATCGCCGACCTCGCAAGTGGTGTCGCGTCGCTGAAGGCAAGGCAGGCGCCACAGGTGGCCATCATCGGATTCTGCATGGGCGGTCGCCTGGCCTACCTCTATGCGGCCGAGGACCATTCCATGAAGAGCGCAGTGGTTTTCTATGGCGGTAACATCATGGTCCCCTGGGGACACCAGGGACCAAGCCCGTACGACAGAACCCCGGAAATCGGCTGTCCGGTACTGGGGCTTTTTGGCGGCCAGGACACAAACCCGTCGCCGGAGGACGTCATTCGAATCAGCGTTGCACTGGACAAGCACAGCAAGGTACATGAATTTCACAGCTACGCTGACGCCGGACACGCTTTCCTGAACACCATGCGCCCCAGTTATCGCAAGGAGTCAGGGGCCGATGCCTGGCAAAAGGCAGTTGCCTGGCTGAACCAGCACTTCGATTGAGACAGCAGCTGAAAGCTGCCGGTGTGCTTTCACGGAAGTTGACTGATACGAGGTGCCAGCGTGAGCTCTTTTGCTCGACCTTACTCAACTTCCTGCTCGACTTCTTGCTCAGATATGGCGTGCCAGAGACGGCAACGCTCAAGGCCGCGGCCGCCTACAGGAATAGATCGTTCAAATTGTAGTCCTTGAGCAGAGAGACCCGGGTCTGTTCATTCCATTGAATATCGTCGATCTCATCAGCGAGGGGCTGATACACGTAGCGTGGCTCGTCCGGGAAGGCCTGTGCCCTCGCATCCACAGCCAGCGGAATCAGGCGCGACCGGGCGCGGATTCGCTGTTCGTCATATCGAACGAGCCTGCCATCCCGAATATCCTTTTTCTCGATACCCGCAACCGAACGGCGCTTGTGAAACCCGAACACGAAAGTCACTCGACGGTGCTGCGAGGCATTGGGAAACGATCCGTGGAGCATCTGGCGACTGCACAGGGCAACATCTCCAGGCTCACACAGTAGCGGCACCGCGGTCGGAAGGTGATCGGAACCGTTGGCTTCGACGCGGGCACGGATGTCGATCTTGCCCTCATCATGGGACTCCGGGACGATCCAGAGCGCATTCTCCGGTGTGGTTCGGTACAACTGTGCCATGAAGTTGAAACCATGGGTGTCTGCATCGAGATCCGGAAGGGCCCAGTGAGTCGTGCCATCCTGATGCCACGACACCGCAGCGCCCAGGCCCGGCTCCTTGACCCAGATGGCATCCGTGAATGGCACAAAGTCTGGTCCGTTCACGGCTTCTGCCACCTTGAGCAAATGCGGGTTTCCATACAGGCGCAGGCACGAATCCATCAGTTCCATGGGCCCGCTGATCTGTAGAATCGTCTGCTCCGGACTATCCCCTTGTGGTTCAAGTTCCGCCATCTTGACCGGATAACGACCGCCCGCCGCTTCGGTTCCGCCCATGGGGTCAGACAGGGGCGGTGCGAACTGAAACGTGGCTCGCCGGAATTCGGTGTCCACCGAGGGGCGCCCATGGCGGTCCACGCCAGCGTCTGGCCCGACGGGTGCACGGTCAAGCAATGCTTCAAAATCCCGGCGCAGATCACCGAGTTCCTTCTGACCGACCACACCCTCAAACACATAGAAGCCGTAGCGCCGGTATGCTGCCAGAATTTCCTCATATAGAGTGCCATCCTCCTCAAAGCGCAGAGGACCCCTGTTGGGCAGCGCCATGGCCCGCGCCGCGCCCTGCTCAAAGTAACGATTCATATCAATAGCTCGCTCATGTTCAGGTGAACTATGGCCTTGCCACGTTCGATTGGCAAGCCGCTGTTTCCTGGCAACCCCCTGTTCAGTTAGTCTTGGGTTCCATGGGTGAATCAGTGCTGGTGATGCAGTCTTGGGGCCATCAGCGTGCCCGTATTAGTCACGCCGTAATCGTACGAGGAAGTGCTCACGCTGGCACCTTGTACCAGTGAACTTCCATGAAAAGGAAACAGGAAATGTCGTTTAACGGACTTGGGATGACGCCCGGCAATCTATCGAGATTGTCCGACGCGGTAACACGATCGGTCTCACCCGAGAACTTCACGGGTGAACCGGGGGCTGGCGGGCGAGCCGCAGAAGGGACCGGCGCCCCCTATGGCAAGGACCTTGGCGGCATCGGCTGGAAAGTGTCTCCGTCTGTTCGCATCGAACCTGGCGAAACGTTCACCATGGCGGACATTGAGGGGAGTGGTGCTATCCAACAGATCTGGATGACTCCCACCGGTCGCTGGCGCGACTCGATTCTGCGCATCTACTGGGATGACCAGGAACATCCATCTGTCGAATGTCCCGTTGGTGACTTCTTCGGCATGCACTGGGGGACCTATGCACATCTGAACTCCATGGCAGTGTGCGTTAATCCAGGCAGCGCCTTTAACTGCTATTGGGAGATGCCGTTTCGTGAACGTGCCCGCTTCACCATGGAGAACCGCGGCAACGAACAGATGACGCTGTACTACCAGATCAACTATACCCTCACCGGCGTCCCGGAAGACGCGGCTTACTTCCATGCACAGTTTCACCGCGTCAACCCTCTGCCATACAAGGAGGTGTTTACCATCGTCGATGGTATAAAGGGCCAGGGGCAGTTCGTCGGAACGACCATGGGTTGGGGCGTTAACAGCTCCGGCTGGTGGGGTGAGGGCGAGATCAAGTTCTACCTCGACAACGATGACGAGTTTCCGACCATCTGCGGGACCGGAACCGAGGACTACTTCTGCGGATCCTACAATTTCGATCTCGGTAAAGAGGCCGGCGGCTACACCACATTCACCACCCCCTATGCAGGACTCCATCAGGTACTGCGCCCGGACGGGCGGTACAAGAGTCAGCAACGGTTCGCCATGTATCGCTGGCATATCCCGGACCCGATACGTTTTCGCCAGCGCCTGCGGGTGACGATACAGGCACTCGGCTGGCGCTCCGGCCCCCGATATCTGCCACTTCAGGATGATATCTGCTCGGTAGCATTCTGGTACCAGACCCTGCCATCTGCACCTTTGCCAACACTCCCTGATCCCGACGAGCTGGAGGTGCTCTAGTTCAGGAGCCGTACGCCCGAATCATGAGCCCAGTTGTGCGCACGCATAGCGGACCAGCATCAGCCACCAGGTGACGCGCGCCGCAAGGTGCTGATCGCATGCTTGATCTGCAGCGCCCGTTCGAGGTCATCAGCGGCTATCGCTTTGGCCTTTTGGGCATCCAGTTCCTTGACCAAGGACGCCAGTTCTTCGGCTGATTGAGCCGCAATACCCTGACCATCAATCTCAGGATTCATCGGATGACCATGAGCGCCCGGGACCATCACGTCAAAGTCTTCCCGCAGTACGGAGTCCTCCGGTGCCTGACATTCGGCAACATAATTGAGCGATCCCGCCGGCTGCTGGTAACCGATGATCCGCTGCATCTGGCGCGGCAATTTCCGGGCAAGGTGTGGCGGACAGGCCAGAAACTGGTTCTCCTCCTGAACAAGGAAGCCAAGGGCATAGTTGATGTTCATGCCAACCCGTCGCGTATCGGTCCTGTTCACCCCTGCCCCATGGACGGACCAACCCGTCCACACCAGTGCGCTGCCTTGAGCCATCGTGGCCTGAATGGTGGGCTCACCGTAGCCGACAGGGCCATCTCGCGGTTGCTCACGATGACTTCCAAGCACCACATGGGTGGCACCATTGTCTTTCGTGAAGTCGGTAAGCGCCCACATGATCTCTACCTGAAGGTCGAGCCCTGCGGTCTGGAAATCGTGGACCCACATGCCGTTCGCCTTGTGCAGCTTCAGCTGATGGGGCATGGATTCTGAGCCTCCGCCAGGGCCAACGTCGATGATCTGGGTCAGATGCAGATGCCAGGGATATCGGTACCCGGCTTCCCCCTTACCTTCTCGCCCGGCAATCCGGACGGCATTCCCGGAGAGTTGTTGTTCACCCAGCACCGATTTCATCAGCCGCAGCATGGCGGGGTGACTGATCATCTGGTGACTTGCCGGAGATCTTGCCACCAGGGCACCGGCCCGTCGTGTTCCGCCGAGGCCGTGCAGTCCATGCGGTGTTGATTCCAGAAAAGGGCGCATCTCGGTCAGGACTTCATCACAGACCGAGCCCGGCAGCGCATTTTCGATCACCACGAAACCATGACTGTCCAGGGCCGCGAGAACGTCGCGATCAAACGCCGCCACGTCACCCCCCGCCCGCGCCTTGTCATAGTCAAACCTCAACAGCGAGTGCTCACCAAATGCGTTGTTGACCATCAGTGTTTCTCCCACATCTGGTCCAGATCATTTCAGCCCGAGGGGCCCATTGCAATTTTTCTGTTTCTTTACCGTTCTAGCCGCTGCTGTCGTGGGCCCTCCGGACCTCTGTGAGCACTCACTCCATCCAATCGGAAGGGCATCGCGCACACAGGAATCGCAGCCAAAAAAAAAGGCTTACCCTCGAAAGGATAAGCCCTTTTGTTTAAATGCCTGACAATGTCCTACTCTCACATGGGGAGACCCCACACTACCATCGGCGCTAAGCAGTTTCACTTCTGAGTTCGGAATGGGATCAGGTGGTACCCGCTCGCTAATGTCGTCAGGCAAACTGGTTGTCTCAACAGTCATGCGACTGTATCGACGAATCCCGTCAAGCCTGTAACAGCTTTTAACTCGCTCTTAATTAGCTCTCAAAAAGTCAGAATAGTGATGACATCCGTTTTTCAGTTTCGATCTGTTGTTTAGATCGTTGGTTTCGATATTCAAGCTCTTATCCAGTGAGATGAATGCGCTCAAATATATGGTCAAGCCGCACGAGCAATTAGTACGGGTTAGCTCAACACCTCACGGTGCTTACACATCCCGCCTATCAACCTCGTAGTCTTCGAGGGCTCTTCAGGGGACTCTAGGTCCCAGTGAGATCTAATCTTGAGGGGGGCTTCCCGCTTAGATGCTTTCAGCGGTTA
>JAQBUI010000053.1 GCA_027624035.1 Pseudomonadota bacterium
CCTGTGAGGACCCTCAGGTTCTCGCCATCAAGATGACGTTGTACCGAACCTCTGCCAGGGCGGAGATCATTGACCTGCTGGTGAATGCTGCAAGGAATGGCAAGCAGGTTGCCGTGCTGGTTGAACTTCGTGCGCGCCTGGACGAGGCAAACAACATCGACCGTGGCCGCAGCCTTGAGGAAGCCGGAGTCCATGTAACCTACGGTGTGCGCGGGCTCAAGACTCACAGCAAGACGATCCTTGTTGTCCGGCAGGACTATGATCGGCTGCGTCGCTACTGCCACATCGGTACGGGCAACTACAATCCGGAGACGGCACAGCAGTATAGTGACCTGGGTGTGCTCACCTGTGATGAGGATATCGGGCAGGACCTGACACAGTTGTTCAACCACCTGACGGGTTATTCACCACCGCCCAGCTATCGAAAGATATTGACAGCGCCGAACGCCATGAAGAAGGCGCTGATCAAGAAGATCGAGCGGGAGGCGACATTGCATGGACCGGAATCGCCCGGTCACATACAACTCAAGACCAATGCCCTGGCGGACTCTGAAGTCATCAGAGCGCTCTACAAGGCCGCGCGTGTCGGTGTCAAGATTGACCTGATCGTGCGTGACAGCTGCTGTCTTCGCCCGGGCATCCCCGGGCTGACCGAGACGGTCTCTGTCATCAGTATCGTTGGCAGATATCTCGAGCATGCGCGGCTGTATTATTTCCGCAATGGCGGTGAAGAGGAGTATTACATCGGTTCGGCGGACCTGATGCAGCGAAATCTTGAAGACCGGGTGGAGGTCCTGGCGCCGATAGAGGACCCGGGTCTGCGCCAGGATCTGCGGCTGTTCCTGAACGCCCAGCTCAGCGATAATCGCACCGCCTGGGACATGCAGTCCGACGGAACCTATATACTGCGCCAATCCAGGGGCGACAAGGTCGAGCGGGGCTGCCAGGAAGACCTGATTGCGGCTGCTGCCAAACTTCTGGAAGCCGCTGCCGCAAGACGGCAGGGTGCAACGTCAGAAAGCAAGGAAAGGAAGCTTCGCAAAAAACTGTTCAGTCGTTTTGAAAAGCGGCTTCATGGGAAAACCGAGGGGGAGCACGATGGCACGTAAATCTGTCATAGCCAATATGTTTGGCCGGTCACCGGTCAAGCCGTTGCAACAGCACATGGCCATGGTGCTGGAGTGTGCGCGGCTTGTGCCCGATCTGTTTCAGGCGATGGCGGAAGACGACCGCGAGCGCCTGATAGAGATCAAGGAGAAGATCTTTGAGCGGGAGGAGGCTGCAGACAAGCTCAAAAACGAGCTGCGAAGTCATCTGCCCAAGAGCCTGTTCATGCCGATCGACCGCCGCGACCTGCTTGAAGTCCTGCAGATGCAGGACTCGATTGCCGATACCGCCCAGGACATCGCGGGATTGCTGGAGGAGCGCCCGATGGAACTGCCCATCGCGTTAAAGGACCCGCTCATTGCTTTGTCCGTTCGCTGTGTCGACACCTGTGAGCTGTCCAATCGGATCATCAATGAACTCGATGAACTGCTCGAAGTTGGTTTTTCCGGCCGGGAAGTCACCCGGGTCGAGAAGATGCTGGCCGAACTCAACAAGCTCGAAGACGAGACGGATGTGATGGGGCTGCAACTGACCCGCACGCTGTTTGAACACGAGGATGAAATGAAACCGGTATCCGTCATGATGTGGTACCGGCTCATCGAATGGGTTGGTGACCTGGCTGACTACGCAGAAAAGGTCGGAGACCGATTGCGCCTGTTGATTGCTCGTTAGAAGGATTTGACATGGAAATCATTGCTCAGCACGGCGACGTACTACTGATTCTGGCCATCATCTTCGGTCTGTATATGACCTGGGGAATTGGCGCCAACGATGTGGCGAACGCCATGGGGACCTCGGTGGGGTCCGGCGCGATCACGGTCATGCAGGCGATTATCATTGCGGCGATCTTCGAGTTTGCCGGTGCATTCATAGCTGGTGGCAATGTCACCGCCACCATCCGCAAGGGGATTATTGACCCGGCTCCCATCGTGGATCGCCCGGAAACGCTGGTATTCGGCATGCTGGCCTCGTTGCTGGCCGCTGCGATCTGGCTGATGATCGCATCGAGAAAGGGCTGGCCGGTGTCGACAACCCATTCAATCGTGGGTGCTATCGTTGGTTTCGGCATTGCCGGCATAGGCATCGATGCAGTCCAGTGGGGCAAGATCAGCCAGATCGCTGCAAGCTGGGTGGTGTCGCCGGTACTGGGAGGGGTGATCGCATTCCTGCTCATGCTCAGCATTCGTCGACTGGTGCTGGATACCGACAATCCAATTCAGAGCGCTCGCAACTGGGGGCCTGCCTATGTGTTCCTGGTTGGCTTCATCATTTCTCTGGTGACGTTGTTCAAGGGCCTCACGCACCTGGACCTGGAACTTTCGGTTGGTATGAGCTTCGTGTGTGCCACCGCGTTCGGAATCGTTCTGGCGATCATTGGCTGGTTTCTGATCCGACGGGTCGAGGAAGACCCGGAGGGCGACAAGGACTACCATTTCGCCAGCGTTGAACGCGTGTTTGTGCCGATGATGATCTTTACGGCCTGCGCCATGGCTTTCGCTCACGGCTCCAACGACGTCGCCAACGGGATCGGGCCACTCGCTGCAGTGGTCAGCATCGTGCAGTCCGGTGGCGAGGTGATGCAGGAGGCCGCGCTGCCCCTGTGGATCCTGGTACTTGGCGGCGCGGGGATTGTGATCGGCCTCGGGACCATGGGCTACCGGGTGATGCGCACCATCGGTACCGAGATTACCGAGCTCACTCCGACGCGAGGCTACTGCGCGACGCTGGCGGCCGCGACGACTGTGGTGCTCGCCTCCCGAACCGGCCTGCCGGTCTCGACGACTCATATTGCGGTCGGTGCGGTCATTGGGGTTGGGCTTGCCCGGGGAATTGGTGCCATTGACTTGCGTGTCATTGGCGGCATCGTCGTGTCGTGGATTGTGACTCTGCCTGTGGGTGGGGTTCTGGCAGCACTGATCTACTTTACGCTGAAGGGGATCTTTACCTGATTCGCCGGATCCAGAACATGCTTGAAAGCTGTTGTCCGCAGATCGATGGTCGTGCAGCAAGCAGTGGAGGTTGCCAAGAGGTCGAGACGTGGTACTACCTTTGACTCGCAAGCGATGGTGAGGGAGTCAGACCAATGATACACCTGCTCAAGGGTGTCGTGCGGCGCGCTCCCGCAGTGCTCTGCCGTAGATCCCCAGCATCCTGCCATTGGCCTGCCAGTCTGCCGAGCGGTCATCCTGCCGTGCGATGGCGATGTCGGAGCATTCCTTCCCGAGTGGCGAAAGCGCCTCATGGATTCGCAACAGTTCGCGAGCGTCATTGAAATATCCTGAGCCATGCAGTGTCTGCAGCGCCATGGCGACCTCTTTGGCGCGATCGACCCAGCGGGGCTGATCGAGTCTTCTTGCTTCCCGGATAATGTGGGCGCTACCGGCAGCCATCACGAAGAAAGGCTCCGCGGCGCCGAAATGGCGGGCACTATGGCGGGCACTACCTCCGTCGATGTAGTGCTCCGACGAGACAGCCACACCATCGAAACGGGCGCGGCCCTGGCTCATTTCACCCAGAAAGGCTGCCGAAACCCGGTGGCTGATCGAGATCCCCTCGGCGGCCGCGTCGATGGCAATGCAGCCACCGTCTAACGAGGGCCCGATGGTGACGACCAGCCGATCGACGATGCGACTGGACGCGATCCAGGATTTGTTGCCGGTCAGCCGACCGTTCTGGTCGATTTCGGTGCCGGGGTAGGCGCCGGACGTATCTTCGGAAACCGCAAAGCTCAGGAACCCGGTATGGGAAACATGGGGGAAACAGCTTCTCATCGCGCTCTGATAGGCCGCGACAAAGACCCAGGCCAGCCGGTCTGCGTGGAGCCCGCCAAGGAAGGCGGACTCAAACGGGTCAAGCGCGCCCGGCAATGATTCCCAGCGCCTTTTGAAACTGACCTCGGATGGGCAGGGCGGGACGAATAGCCTGTCGTTTAGTTGGCCGATCAGATGGTCAATGTTCACGGGCAGCCCCTGGTGGACCTCGTCTGAACGCTGTCCGATGGTGACATCTGATATTGCCTCAGGATTTGGGTAGCACCACGGTGGCTGTTCCAAACACCCGTGATTCCTGCTGCTTGTTCCTGATCGAGAGATCCAGGGTGATCTCACAGCGGTCTGCATCGATGTCGGTGACCACGGCCTCCAGCTCATGTTCATGGTCCGCCAGTACCGGTGCACGAAAGACGGTGTCAATGCTGGTGATTCTGCCCGACGGCGCCCACTCATGGATCATTCTGGTCAGCAGCCCCATCCCCATGATGCCTGGCACCAGGGCCCCGGGAAGCCCCTGGGCACGTGCCTTCTCATGGTCCTCGAAACGGCCACCCCCGGCATAGCCTGCCGCCTCGGCAAAACGCCGCGCCGCGGCGAGACTCGTATCGGGTTCAAAGGCTGGCAGTTCCATCCCGAATTCGACGTCGGACAGTTTCTGTACGGTCATGCCGGCTTCTCCCGAATCACCTGGCGGGAATCGGTATTGGCCAGATGTGTTCCCTTGTCATCATAGAGTTCCATTCGCGACACCAGAAACACCATTCTTCCGGACCGACCGCTCTTGGCGTAGATGTCGTGAAGATGGGTTCGTCCCGATAGCTGGGTTCCCGGCCGGACCGGCGCGAAGCTGGTGACCGCCTTGCCGCCGTCCATTGAGATGCCACCCAGAGACGGAAAATCGATTGGCAGGCGCCGTCCTGAAGCCAGGCTGGCGAGCACCGGCAGGCATACCTGAAAGTCCGGATGGGCACGGTCTACGAATTCGGGCCGAGTTTCGCCGTAGGCACTGGCGACTGCCACGCACTTGTCACTTTCGATGATGAAACCGGTGCGATCAAACTCCAGATCCAGAAACTTCGATTTCAGTTCCTCAATGTCAACCATGTTCAATGTCGCAATGCAGTGAAGGCCCATTCTAACCCGATGCGCCACCAACGCCGAAATCAGGGTCAGTGTCAGATTAATCTCCTGTCGCATTCCCGGATGCTCCGATGAAGGTTCTTTCAGCGATAGCTGCGTTTTGGAGTCGTCCTCGAAACATCGCGAGATTGAAGCGCTTTCGCATTTTGTGCGGGCGGCTCTGCCTTGTCCCAAAAAAACATCGACTTGATCAGGACTCCCCGGAGTGGGAAATAGCCGTCAGTTGTCAGTTGACGCTGACGGAATCTGCACTGACGTTATTCGACACTGACGCTGATTTTTCTAATTTTTCTCTGATGAAGGTTCTTTCAGCGATAGCTGCGTCTTGGAGTCGCCCTCGAAACATCGCGAGACTAAAGCGTTTTCCCCATTTTGTGCGGCGGCTCCACCTTGCTGCGACGAAAAAGACTTATCAGGGCTTCCCTGGAGAGGGAAATGGCGGTCAGTTGACGCTGACGGATTTGTTTACACTGACTTAATTCGACACTGACCCTATTTTTAGACGGATTTTGCTCTGACTTTATTCGACCCTGACCCTATTTTTCTAGAGGGTTTCGCGCAGTTCGATGAGGAACTGTGGTCCGGTGGACCCGGGGATGTTTTTCAGCGGGAATCCAACATCAATGTGGATGACTTCCTGCTTGCTGGTTTTGTCTGGTATCAGACGCAGGCCGAGGCCCACATCGTAGAGCCACTCTCCTGTGGAACCATAGCCGGAATTGACGCGGAAACTGGTATTGGAATTGATCTCGGAGGTCATCTTGCCGGCGTCGAAGAATGCGGCGAAGCCAACCCGAAACAGCCTGAATGGATGCAGTTCTGTAAAGAGTCTCTGTTCGGCTGTAAAGAGGTAGCTTCGTTCCCCTGCGAGGAAATTTGCCGGGTAACCCCTCAGGCCCGTCACTCCGCCGAGTACCAGGGCAGACTCCCGGTCGCGGTGCCACGTGTTGCTGACCTTGAGGTTCAGATACAGGTTGCGATTTCGCGTCTGGCCGTGATGGTAGGTGACAGACAGTGCAGTATTGATGTTCTCTGCCTGGCCGCTGTCGAAGTTCCAGCGCCCAGCCCAGGTGAGCGCAGCCTGCAGCAACTGCTTGTTACGGGAGGACCAGGTGTCAACGTAGGCCCCCTCATAGATGAATCGATTCTCGCCCGACAGAGACAGGCCAAAACGGGTGCGCAGGTCCATACCGAGATGAATGTCCTCTGCCTTATGAATCTGGTTGATGTTGTAGGCGACACCAAAATCGTCCTCGATCCACTGCCACTCGGAAAACGGATAGAACAATCGACGGTCTTGCGACACGCGCCCGTCCGGCTCAGTGTAGCGGGCTTCGTCCAATGCGACCCCGTACAGCCATCTCTGGGTCAGCTTGTCTCCAATGGTGGCACTACCGAACCATGTTTCCGCCGAGCGATGCTCGAACTCGAAGCGGTCCATTACGTTGCCATACTGCTGGGTGGTATGTTCCTTCCTGGAGTCGGTGACGCCGAAGCTCCAGCCCCGGGGCGTGCCAAGCGAATAGAAATCGTCGGCGAGTCTCAGCGTGCGAACGTGTCCGTCAGAATTCTGCTCGAAGTCGAGACCAAGGGCGGTGCGGCTGCCAAACAGGTTCTGGCGCCGGTAGTGAAACTTGGCTCGATCCCTTTCCGGTTCGCTCACGTAAGACACGCCGACGCCATTACCGCTGCCGAGAAAGTTGGTGTCCTTGAATCCAAGACCGAAGGTCGAGTTCCCGCCACCCGTCTTGACCTTGATATCAGGGACCAGGGTCCAGACTTCCCGGGTGACGATCTCAAGGTCCACAAAGTCCGTGCACTGGCGTACGACCCGGATCGCGGCCTCCGATACGAATCGTTGTTCGCGCAGCAGACGCTCACTTTCGGCCAGTATCTGATCATCGACGAGGCTGTCTGGCTCAAACAACACGAATTTGCGCAGCACGTCGTGCCGGGTGTTGGTGTGCAGGCGGTTGGCCAGTCGAAACAGCCACTTGTCCTCTCGTTCATCCAGCACGTTGAAGATAGGCTGCGGATTGACGTGAATCTGGTCGACGCGAATGGGCGCGGACAGGCCATGTTCAACGGATTTTTGACCCCATCGATCAATGCCGGCTTTGAAATCATAGCCAGGCAATGTAGGCGTATAGTCGCCAGTACAGCGAGGGTCGTCTGCACCAAAGCCCGATGGCGACAACAGCGTCAGACCCAACTGTGTTAGAAACAAAAGCGCCAGTGAGCGATAATTCAGGGTGAGTGGTCTCATCGTCCGGTCCGGGGCAACAGCAAGGCGGCGAGAGGAACATTCACCAGCCGGATCAGCAGGCCAGTCCAGAGGCCGTAGGTCAGAAAATGTACACCACGGTCGGTCTGACTGAGCGTGAGCAGGATGTCAAAAAAGGCCGCCGGCCAGAATGAGAGCTTTACCCATGAGTGTCTAAGCCATTCGGCGAAGTAGACAGCAAAAGGGCTGAAACCCGCGGAGGCATGGCCGGAAGGCCAGCGCTGACTAGCCGTACCGTCGCTACCGAATTGTCTGGGCCCGGGGCAGGGTCCAGAACATGCAGGGAACGGATATTGCCTGTCGCGTAGATGACTCGTCGGGGCCGATGGCTGGTGCAGATCACCGCTGGTCCGATCCCCTCTGTTGGTTGTGCAAGACGTGTTGTTGGGAATCATGGGGTCACTCATCCGCCGAGGGCGAGATCACTATGGCGTGGGAGCGTATAAAGCGAATAGAGCTGCTCCCGGCAAAGGTACCCGGGCAGCAATGCCGTGGCGAGTGCCTCTTGCTGGAGTGTAGTGTTCAGTGTGGCAGGAGACAACTCATCCTCATGGTAGCGAAACTGCAGGGGTGGCAGACGGGGGCTGGTATACGACCAGGTCCTCACCAATCAGCAGCCCATGATTGTAGCCGAATTGCATGATTGCCGGCCCGGGATAGTCAGTCGGTACATCGAGCAGGTTGTTGCCGATCAGGGTCCAATACCCTCGATGCCGGCAAGGGCCAGAAACGTTGGTAGCATATCAATCTGGCTGGCCACCTGGCCGATCTTCTGCGGGCTGATATCAGTGCCCAGGATCACGCCCGGAAGGTGAAATTTGTCCGGTGGCACCAGCGCGCGACCGCCCACCGTTCATCGTGGTCCACGACCACCAGAAGGACCGTGTTGTGCCAGTACCCGATGCCCGTGCGCGGTCAAAGAATTGCCCCAGAGCGAAATCTGAGTACTTGACCGCGTTGTGTCTGGAGTAGGCGGGTTCTCAACAGGGCCTCTACTGACCCAGACCAGACAACGCCGGAAAGTGGCTCAACCACCAACCGGGCGCGGTCTGAGATGCTGGTTCAGAGCCATGTCTATGAGTACACTGTCAGAGACTGAACCTCGATAAGGAAATGCTGGATATGAATTTCCCACGTGTAGTCATCTGCTGCCTTCGGCGGGTTCTGATTCCTTGCCTCATGCTCGTGCTGTCAAATGCCTCCTTCGCTGACAGCCCCAATATGGTCTTCATTCTCGATGTCTCTGGCAGCATGGGCGCGAAGATGGGTGAGCAAACGAAGATGGTGGTAGCCAAACAAGCGTTCGGTCAACTGGTTACCGAGTTGCCGGATGATGCCCACGTGGGCCTGTTTGTGTATGGCCATCACGGTAATCGAGACTGTGAGGCGATGGAGATGCTGGTGCCCATCGGTGAATTGGATCGCGCGGCCATCGGCACTGGCGTAAAAGGCCTGACGGCTTCGCAAGGGGCAACACCGCTTACCGGCGCACTGATGTTGAGCGTTCAGGCTCTTGGAAACTATAGGCGAACCGGTGGCAAGGCCATCGTCCTGATATCCGATGGCGAGGAGACCTGCAATGGCGACCCGGTTGACTTCGCCACCCAGATGACGGCGGGCCTCAAGGGTGCCATCAAGATCTACGTTATCGGCCTTGGTGTCAACGCAGAGCAGCAGCGACAACTGGCGTCGATTGCGGCGGCAGGCGGTGGTGAGTACTTCGGTGCGGCAGATGCGGCGGGCCTGTCGGAGAGCCTCAAAGCCATTCGGTCCACGCTGATCAAACGGAACCTCTTTGTGGAAGAGTTTGATGGTCCGGGCCTGAAGCCGGGCCTCGTGTTACTCAATGAGGACGACTCCGGACGGGTACTCGACGACGGCAAGCTCATGCTTCTGACCATGCCTGGTGATCTGCAGGGAGGAACGCTCAAGAACATCCTGACATACAGCGGGCCAGAGGCGGAAGGGGATTTCGATTTGACCCTGGACGTTGCAATGGACTTCACCTCGGGTCCGTTCCAGACGCACCAGTCTGTCGGGCTCATGTTGTTTCAACCAGAGTCACCAGGCAATCGTATCGTCCTTTATATCGCGGGCCGCGGGATGGGAGATGGCGATCTCTATCGGGCCTATTTCAAGAAGTATTCAAACGGCAGCGATCAGGGCAGCCAGGAAAACGCACTCGGCCCGGTGGGCGAGCAGACTGCATTCCAACTGCGGCTTGAAAAACGCGGCTATCGGTACGTTGGCTATGTCAAACCGGACGGTGCCGACGACTGGGCTATGGTTGGAAATCAGTCGTTTCTGGGCAAAAAGCTCGTCCCCGGTATCTATGTCTGGCGAAACCCGAGCTATCCAGAGGTCCTGGTGGAGATCGATCGATTTCAGGTCGATAGTATCGAACCATTGCGATAGTTCGCTCAGGAAGCTCTGATCAATTCGCCAACCCCGGTTTGCGAAAATTGTTTGGCGCCCGGATTGATGCGGGAGCGACGGAGGTGAGGATGCGGTGTTTGTTGTGGCTCATTCCATGGGCGGTGATTCCGTCTGGCCTTGCACTTGAGATTCCAACCACTCTTGAGCTGGATCAGGATATTCACATGCTGGAACAGACCATTGCCTTCGACGCGCCACCGGTCGATGTCAGTGTCCGCGGCATGTACTGCAAGCGCTCTGCCTTGCATGATGACCCGGTGGAGGACGACAAGCCCTGGGCGCACGGCATTCGGATGACTCTGGATGTCATCAACTCACTCGTGACCTCGCGCAACGCCGCAAAGGCAGAGAGCGATGCAGAGCGCCGTCTCGTAATGCTGAGGATCGCCCGGGATCGGCTGTTCGAATTCCGTCGCATGATGGACGTTGTGGACCCGGTGGGCGAGGATGCAGTGGTTATCGATACTCTGAAGGCCACGGATCAGTTTGAACCCGTGGTGCTCGACCCGGTCCCCGGCAGTTTTCAGGAGGTCTACTTCTTTGAATGCCTGACGGCAGAAGAGTATCGGGTTGCGTCAGCCAGCATCCGAAAAGTGCTGCAAGCGATGCGTGCCAGCCTGCGTACGCCAGTGACACTTTCCGCCCCCCTGCCACCGGGGGTCACCCTGCATGCCAGGGTGCACCGCCAGTGGCGCGAGCTTTTGCAGGTTGTACCGCCCGAGCCTGCACCGGGCCCGATCTCTGACAAAGGACGTTCGGTTAGTCAACCTGGTGCTGATGCCAATCGGGAGTTTGAGTTTCCTGCCGAGATTCGTGAGGCGCTGGCTGCCCGGCCCCAACTATTGCCGGTTCGACGGCGGGAGTCCTACCTTGCGCCCAGCCCACCCTTGTCTGACTATGATTCGCCCGGGGCTTGCGGCGTCTGCCGTCGGGATGCCATGAAAGCCTGCTTTCTGGACACCTGCTCTAATCTGGCCAGGGAGTCGATGGCCATGCGCAACGGCACCATTGGACTTGTGACCACGCTGAACGAACTGCAGGCGAAGTACGCCGCATCGAACAGTGAAGCGACCCAGCGGTTCCTGAGTGATCAATGGCACACCTCAAAGCGTGAGTTGGACATCAGGGACGAGGCCATTCGACTGCAGGTCGAGAAAGAAGATCTCGGTCTCGCTCAATGTGAGAAAGCGTGCCAGTTAACGTCCCACAGCAAGTGCCAGGGAGGTTGCAGCAAAGCGATGGTGGGCGACAGACACCTGGTCCCGCTGCAGCCGGCCCGGTGCCGGAGCCTTAGCGCTGGTGACGTATACCGGACCCGTCACTCCCATGATGTGTTCATGGAGGCGCTCGGTGTTACCGCCGCAGCAGCAAAGGCCTTCTCGGTACACGATTACTTTGTGTGGCAGGCAAGTCTCGAGACTGACCCGAGCAAGCTGGCGGACCGGGCGGGAGACCCTTCTGCCGGAATCAGCCAGCGCGACGTCACGAAAACCATCGGGTCAGCCAGCTTGCGTGTACCTGTTGAACCCTGGTTTGAACCGGACCCGGGCGCGGCCCAGGGCGACTGCTGCAGTTGGCAGAAGGTGAGCGCCGTCGCGGTGCGCCAGGCAGATCTGAGTCTGAATGGCCGGGAGTGGACCTATGATTTCGATATTCAGTTCGATGAACTGGCAAGCCTTGCGGGCCCGGCCAACGCATATTTTCGACCCTTTCGGAGTTCATCAGGGAACGGCCGTCCGGTAGCCGCCGTTGAGATCCTGGCCCGATTGACCGCCGACGTGCTCGGGATGCAGCGCGCCAGGGTCGGGGCGTTGGCGAGTGCCGCCGTACGCGCCCTGATTCTGCCAGCGGGCACGGTTGGACAGGTGGTCACCGCTGCAGAGGCGGGAAGGTGGAATATAGGCTGGGGCGACGCCAGCTTTTTCGGTCATATGATGGAGGTACGTTTCCGGGAACAATCCGCGCGCGACACTTTCGAGAAGCTGGTCAGCAGAGACAATTTCAGTGCCCAGGGCATCGAGGACCTCGCTGGGCGTGAAGGCTACCGCATGCGGGTCAGGGGGACCTACTTCTGGCCGGAAGAAATCTGTGAAACTCCGACACTGGCGTACAACGAGGTTACAGATGTGTCGGACGGCGGCAGGCATCTCTGCGCGGCGCCGCAGCGGCGAGTGCGACAATTGAACCAGATGGGGGAAACCAGTAGCTGCAGTATCAATCAGGCCGCGCCGATGCAGGGTCTGGATGGATGCTGGATTTATGACGGAAAATCGCCTTCCGAAGTCATCATCAGGACTGACGGGGACCGCGTGACCGCGGATGTCGCATACCAGAACCGCCGCTACGCGGGCCTGGTTCACAACAACAAGGTATTGCTGCGGTACGATGCCGTGAGCCCCCGGGACAGAGCGGCAATGCCGTGGGTCACCCGGGCAGGCGAGCCCGTCACCATACCAGCCGCCGTCATCGGCCAGGCCTGGGGTGACGCACGGTCTACTCGATTCGTGCTGCAGGCATCGTCGTTGCAGGCGCCTGATTTGTTGACCGGCAGCTACCATGGCGTCTGGCTCGATCATGACGAAAAGGGCAAGCTGACGGGGACATCACCGCTTCACGCGCAGGTGAAGTGGTCTCGCAAGCCACTGGTCGATGGCTATGCGCGGCTTACGGGCCCTGAATCTATCATGGAAGCAGAAGACCTCTCGGCTTCCATGCCATCGACGGTGCGTGTGCTGATGGAGTTCGACAGTCATTGCCGTACTCTGACCGAGAAGACCACCGTTCAGCTCAAGTTGACGGACCAGAAGGGCAATAGCGTTGTGGTTCCCATTGAATTGATCGAACCGGAACCTGAAGCAGGTTATGCGATCTCTTCACCCACTGGCACCTCCATCCCGGAAGGCACGTGGGTCAAAAGAGAGTTTCTGGGCTCTGGTGAGTCCAGGGAGTACCGGTTGCCTTCAGGGGCGCCGCAGAGTGAAGCGCCCCGCCCCGCTGAACGGGCCCCGGAATCCGCCATGAGCCCTGAGGAATTCCTCAAGTCACTGGATGACAGGCTGAAGAAAAAGGACTAGGGAAGCTCGATCAAGTCTACTCAGTCAGGGCTTCCCTGGCCCTGGTGGCGCTGGTTCCCTGACTACTGGTCCGTCCATTTGGGCGGACGCCTGTCCAGGAACGCCTGGACCCCTTCGCGGTAGTCGGCCTGCTGGCTCATCAGGTCGATCAGCTGTTCGCTGTCGCGAACCGAACTTCCAATATCCCGATGCAGATCGGAATAGATCTGGCGTCGGGTCTGCCGGAGTGACTCAGGCGAGACGTTTTTGATCATCGCCCTCACGTACTCCAGCGTTTCTGCCATCAGGTCCCCGGGTGCTACCAGTCGCTGCACCAGCCCCATCTGATAGGCCTCATCCGTGGTGAACACCCTGCTGGTCAGCAAGAGATCATTGGCCCGGGGTAGCCCGATCATCCGCGGTAGCAACCATGACAGGCCATATTCGGCCGGAAAGTTGAGCTTGCCGTGGGCGGTGGTCAGCTTGGCGCCAGGAACCGCGAAGCGGATGTCTGCATAACAGGCGAGCACCAGGCCGACGCCTGCCGCAGGCCCGTTGATGGCCGCGATAAGGGGTTTGGCGAGGCCAAAGTGGTATGCATAGTTGGCATCAAAGTCGGGGGAAACGCCGTAACCCGGCTGCGCAAGGGGCTGGGTAATGCCGGAATCATAGCCCCCCTTGTTCACATGGCCCTCAAGTGCCTGGCTGTCGGCGCCGACACAAAAGCCTCGTTCCGCCCCCGTCAATACGATGGCGCGGACCTGGTCATCCCGGTTCGCCTGGTCCAGAACGTAACGATATTCGGTGTGCATCCGTCCGGTCCATGCGTTCATGCGGTGCGGCCGGTGCAGCGTGATGGTCGCAATCCGGTCAGAGACGTCATAGACAATCGTTTTCAGTTCCATCCTGTCTCTCCTGGTGATTCGGGTTGACTCAAAGCATTAGCCTGCCCGTATCAGCCACGCCGTCCTCGTGTGGTGGCAGGCTCTCGGAAACCGAGCATGGGCCGGAACTTCCCTGGCCCTTAATCAAGCCGTTTTCTGAAGCGCAGAGTCGCAAACACCATACCGACAACAAAGAACAGCGCCAATGGCCAGATGTCGGGACCGAGTGAGGTCATCGAGGCATCCTTGATGATGACGCCACGGAGGATCCGCAAAAAGTGAACCCGACCCGTCGCCCTCCCGGACAAAGATACCAGTGATGGCTTCATCGGACTCTGCTCGCCGTTCGACCCGGTCTCTTTCCAGAGTTCCGAGAGAAGCCGTCGTCTCTGCCCGGTCGCAGCCGATGAGTGGCACACAGGCGAGAATGGTCAGACACAGCGGCCGTCGAAGGTGACGCATCATCCGGTTCGTCCATGTGATTGTGACAAGGACAATTTCATAGCGGGTTCAATCGCTCCTGAGCGCCGAGTTGGAGGCAATGCTGCCGCCATTTTGCCGGTACTGCGCTCTGCGTTCCTGGCTGAACTTGTCGATTTCATCTTTCGGAACACCAAATGAGATGCCGCGTTCAACGCCCGGACGGGCGCGAACACGATGCACCCAGTCGACAACCCGGGGTTTCGTGGTGATGTCCACCTTGGCCCACTTGTAGGAACGCACCCAACACCAGGTGGCAATATCCGCCACGGTGAAGTCATCACCACAGATGTAGGGGTGCTTTGCCAGTTGCCGGTCCAGTACGGCGACCAGCCGCAGGGCCTCCTTGCCAAAACGCTCCAGCGGATGGGCCTTTTGTTCATCGGTCGCGTCTGTAATGTATCGTGTATAGCTGAGCTTGTTGCCGAACACCGGGCCGATATTGGCAGCCTGCCAGTACAGCCAGGGTATGACGTCCCAACGACGACCATCTGTGGGGTACAGGTCCGATTCAAAGGTTTCCCCCAGATACTGCAAGATGGCGCAGCTCTCCATGATGGGGCGGCCGTCGTGTACGATGGTCGGGAGCTTCTGATTCGGGTTGATGGCCATATACTCTTGCGTAAACTGATCGCCCCGAAGGCTGACGGTGTGCAGATTCACCTCGGGAAGTGTCACCCCTGCCTCGATCAGCTCCTCGATCATGATGGTGATTTTCCAGCCGTTGGGTGTCGCACCCGTATAAACTTCAAGACTCATGATTCCTCCCTCATGTTCACCTGACTCCAAGGCGTCGTTCGTATTTGGCGATCATCCGCCGATGTCTTGATCCGGTCTGCGCTCTTGCGATCATTGCCCTGGCAACCAACTTCGCGCCCGATTTCGCGACTGACCTGTAGCGGCGATTGAAAGGACTAAATCATGTACCGCACGAATGGTCAAAGTATTGCAGGCAGAGCGGCTTGCGTTCCCGGAGCCTGCTCGGACACCGACCGCTTCGCGGACGCCCAATGATGTCGATTCAAATGGCGTGATCACAGCCATGGACTCCTTGTTGCCATGGGCCGGTTACCCGCGTGCCTTGTCGTCAGTTCTGTGGTCAGTTCGAAATCCTGATATCCGGCAGGTTTCGGCTGAATTCCAGGCGCTGCTGCTGGATCAGTGCTTCATAGCCGCCAAATCGGGAGAGGTCCCGCCGGTCATCCACAAAATACACGGGCGTACCCATGGCCACGCAGGGAAACATCGCATGAATCCGGTTGGTGATGACCGCTCGACATGAGGCGTATTGTTCCAGCAGGTCCGCGGCGCGCTGGAAACGCTTCATCGGGTCCACCTCCACCGGGTTGTTGAGGCGATGGGTCAGGACTTTGCAGGGCGGTGCCACTTTCTGGCCCGATGACCCTTTCAGGTCGACCAGCAATATGGAGGAGTCTCGTGTGGCAGTGGATCTTGCCAGTTGCAGCGTCGGGCAGGACTGGAAGTACGCGTTGATCCCCAGGCTGGTGAGCAACTCGGTGGTGTATGAGTCTCTGCAGCCGATGCCGGTTGTCCTGGCTGCGATTTCAGTGAGCCAGGGCAGCAACGGAGTAATGCTTTCTCTGGTGTGGTTCAGGTGAATTGACGTGATCCTCTGCTTGATCCTGAGGTCGAAGCCCCGATGTGCCGGTGCCAGTGAAAACCAGCAGTTCAGATCAAGCTGGTATTCGTCGATGGGGTGGCGAAGGGCTGTGTAGTCTGGCTGGTCACGGTCGATGAGTTCGTAGCGCCCCGTCTCCGTGTAATCGATACCCTGCATTGCCATGGCTGCCAGGGTCTGGATATCGTCCCCGATATTGGGGGTTCTGTACTTCAGAAACAGCGCTCTGGCCATCAGACAAACGTCCTATGTCGCGCGCGGGTTGCTCATGAATCATGCCTGATTGAGTCAGGCATCGGGGCACAGATAGTGTTTCCTGAACGTCTGCATCACAAAATCGACTGTTTCCGGTCTGGGATGGCGCAGGTCCTGACCCATGGGTCCTCGACGAAGTTGGTGACGATTTCGTAGGAAGGATAGTAGTGCAACCTTGAGTCCTCGTCGTTGTGACGCATGAGTTCATCGACCGCAACACGGAGCGATGCTTTCGAGACGGAATTTGCCGTGATGCACGATACAGGACGGAACGTGGCCGCCAGAGGCACGGGCGACAGGGTGAAAATGACGTGCGCATCCGGCCGATGGGTTCGGATCAGGCGGTAGACCTGTTCGAGGTTCTGCCGGTTCTCATCCACGCTGAGCAGTCGGAAGCCATGGCGGTCGGGGTCAAAGCTGTCTTTTGGAATGGCTCGCCAGAAGATATCTTCCGTCTTCTTGTCATACCAGACTTCCGATAGTCCCAGGGTCAGGATAAACACGTCTGACTTCTGAAATATCTCCTGGGTGTTGCGCCGCACTTCTTCCGAATAGGTCATCAGCTGACCGTTTCGGTCATGCCAGACCAGGGCCCTTGGATTCACCTTTTCCATGGCCCACTCGAACTGCTGCCGGAGTGCCGCGGTGTTGACGATGCCTTCGCCACATCGAATGACGTAGGCGTTCAACCCAAGATTACCACCGAAGACCCGATAGCCATTGTTGGCGAGGTATCGCGTGACTTCGCTCGCAAAGCAGCTGCCGAATGCGGTGATGTAGTCCGACTTGCTGATAAAGGGCGCGTCGGGAAACCAGCCGAGACCGATGTAATCTTCGATGGCATTCGGTTCCGACAGGCTGTCGCGCATAGGGTGAAAGTTGGTGTTCTCACCTCGATACCAGGTAACGTGAGCCCGGCGCTTCTTGCCGGCCATCTGGTAATAGATCAGGTCCGGCTGTTCGGGCGCATTTTCGGGAACCGCGAAATCCCTGGTGGGTGCCTTGGGGATGTCATCAGAAGCCATCGTCAGAACTCGACTGGTTCATTCTTTCAGGCAGTATACATCCAATCGGCCATGGTGCGGGCTATGGTGCGGCTGAGTCGTTGGCGGCGCCGCCCTCCAGACGTTTGGCAAGGCGCCAGTGTACAAAAAACAGTGGAATGGAGACCACGAGGATGGTCAGGATCTGCAATAAGCTCCGGATGGCCCCATGCCGTTCCTGTTCGATCGCGAGCTTCCGGTATTCTGCCTGCTGCGCCTTCAGTTCTTCTTCCGTCAGTCGGGGTGGCTGCACCAGTGCTCCGTCATCCCGAATCATCATGCGTGCTGAAGCGGCATAGACTCCTGCCCCATACTGATGAGCGCTGACGGTGTACCCCGGCATCGACGCCTGAACGACATCGAACAGCCCGATCCCGGATGAAATGGCGATACACATCATGGAGGCAAAACAGACTGCCAGTGCGTAGATACGGATGAACATGGCTCTCTCCAGAAAGTCCGGTTGAGGTTACGAAACCTTGGCGACATCGAAAAAAGTGGCCTCCAGCTTGTGCCCGTCGGGATCCCTGACGAAGCAGCCGTAGTAACCCGCGCCGTAGTCGGGTCTCGGCCCTGGCGCACCATCATCGGTGGCGCCATGCGCAATGGCTGCGGCATGGAAATCGTGGACTTCCTGCTGGTTGCGGGCAAAGAACGCGAAGTGAACTCCGATGCCGGGGCGTGCCGAACCGCCATCGAAGGGCGTTCCATGGACCCAGAATTCCGGAAACTGCTTTCCATAGGCGACTGTGTCGCCATGTTCGTGCAGGCGCCTCGCACCAATCGTTGCGAGGACTGCTTCGTAGAATGGGAACGACACCGCAGGGTCCGAAACCGCGATAGAGACATGGTTCATGATGGAAGGTATTTCATCTGTCATTGATTCGATATCCCATTATTTTCCGATTGATTGGACAAGCAGTCTCGATGCAGACAAACACCTGTATGTCCCATTGCGGCTCGAACCGTTCCACCCTGTCTTATGTGTCTCTGCCCGGCTGGTGATTATCGCCACACCCCGATGATCAGGCCCATCAGCGTAAAAACGATGGTCCAGTAGCCGCCGTTGATCAGGATATACTTCCACGACTTCTGTTCAAACATCGCGTTCACAGTGATGGCAAAAGCGACCCAGGCGAAGCCCGTCAGGAAGCCATACAGGGCCCCGGTGACCAGCGTGATGTCGTTGCCAAAAAACATGGCGAGGCAGTAGGCCATGATAAATTGCAGCACAAAGGCAATGCCGAAGATCTTCACCATGTTGGCCTTTTGGGCGTCCTCTTCGGTGAGCCCGACCTCTGCCATCCAGATTTTTCCGAACAGCGGTCCGTACCAGAGTGCGCCCACGGCGAATCCAACAAGCGCTGCGGTGATGATGGCGAACCAGTTGATGGCAACCTGTTCCATTGTCATTCCCCCCTGTTTGAGTGACGCTATGCTCCGGCCACATGGTGCTGGACGCAACCCGGCAGTTCTCCGCTCGCTGATTCAAGGTTCAGGGTCGCGTCGCCTGGGGACGCGTCGTCATCGTGCCGGGTGACCGTGAAAGTGTGGGCCGGAAGTCTCGTAAGCCGTACCTGATAACGGCCCTTGCAGTGAACGTGTCTTTGCCTTTGAATATGGTCCCGGGAACTTCAACCAATGCACTGATCCGGCCCGAGTGCTGGCCGGGTCTGAATTGGGGAGAATGTCATGTCGCTACAGGCGAAACTGTGCAGATCCATCCTGTTCGTCAAGGATATTCAGAAGATGTCGGCCTTTTATCAGAAGGTTCTGGGGCTGACGCCCATCGGAAGTGAATCCGGTGACGACGATGGTTGGCAGGCCTTCGAGGCAGGCCCGGCACAGTTTGCCCTGCATCAGCTTCCGGAACCCTGGCGCCACCAGGTCACCCTCTCAAATCCGCCGACGGCGCGGGAGGGCGCGCCGACCAAGCTGGTGTTTCATGTTGCAGACCTCGCCCAGGCACGGGATGAACTCCGCGCCCAGGGCGTGCCGCTGGTCGAGAATCAGTTTCTCAATGCCCCCGGTGAATTCGTCCGTCTGGACTTCCTTGACCCGGAAGGAAACGTGGTGCAGCTCACCAGTGTCGCGGTTCGATAATTACCCCAGCCCCTTCAGGAATTCTGTGGTTCTGGCCGTTCCGTCCTGGTCGGAGGCCGAAATGGCCGCACAAAAGTCGGTGACGCCGATGTCTTTGAGTTCCTTTAGACGATCTCTGAGGTAGGCCTCATTGCCGACCAGTGCCAGCTCTGCTGGGCCTGCGATGCCCTCCCTGTCCAGCATGGCGCGATAGGAGGGCAGCATGCCGTACATCTGCAATGATTGGCCGACGTGTTTTCGTGCGGCATCCGCGTCGTCGGTCGCGACGATGGGGAATCCGGCAACAATGGTCGCCTTGCCCTTGCCTGCTTCCTCGGCGGCCTCGTTGATACCGGGAATGATGTGAGCTGCAAGGGTCTTCGGGCCCGTCATCCAGGTGATCGTGCCATCGGCCATCGAGCCGGCCAGCTTCAGCATCACCGGGCCGAGGGCAGCCACCAGCAGCGGCACGGGCTGACGCCCGGGAAAATTGATCCCAATACCGTTCACTGTATATTGATCGCCTGCAAAAGAGGTGGCCTCTCCCCTCAGCATTGGTGCCAGGACCGATAGATACTCCCGCATGTGTCGGGCAGGCTTGTCGTATGACATACCGAGCATATTCTCGATCACCACCTGATGGGACAGCCCGATGCCCAGCGAGAATCTTCCACCGGCAGCGGCACCTGTGGTAAGCGCCTGCTGGGCGATGGCGGTAGGGTGCCGCGGATAGGTGGGTGTTACGGCTGTACCCAGCCCGATTCGTGACGTGACGTGGCCGATGATTCCAAGGGTGCTGATGGCATCGAGCCCAAATATATTCGCCATCCAGAGGTTGTCGAAACCGTCTGCCTCCGCCTGTTGTGCTTGTTTGATGGCATCGTCAATGGTGCCCGTGCCGATGCTCATGAGTCCGATTCGCATGGAGATTCTCCTTTGGTCTGTTGTTCGGTTGTTTGAGTTAAGTGAATGGTAATTGGTTTCAGTGGTCATCTGCGTTGCTGAGCAATCTGAAGTATTCGGCGGCAGCATCTGAGTCCCTGGCGCTGTCACGGGGCTGCTGGGCGCGAACGGTCTCGACTTCACGGTTCACAAGAACGGACTCGACCAGGTCCAGTCGGTCGGCTGTCATCTTGTACAGTTCGTCGGTGTTCTCTTCCGCGATCCCCCGTGCCAGATAAAGACGCCTGTCGTTGCTGGTGTCAATGTTCAGATTGGCGCCCGTGCCAAGGTTCAGCCGCGCCAGCAGATCATTCAGTTCCTGGCGCACCGCATCGACACCCCGGCCGTTGGGCCCGATGTTTCCGCCCTCGGTCCGGGCCAGCGCCTGTCGTAACCGGCGCACTTCATCCAGTGGCCGGTTGGCGGCCGGGGCGTCGGCGATATAGTCTCGGGCAAGGGTCAGCATATCGCCGATGCGTTCCAGGGAACGGGCGACCCTCGCTTCCTGTGGGGCCGCGTAGGTTGGCTGGCCATAGTTATACAGATCCGCGATGTAGGTGAGCCGCGCGTCAACTTCGTCTTCAGTCAATCTGTCGACGGCGCGTCGCAGTGTCCTGCTGGCCTCGGGTCGCTGTTCATCCAGGGCATCCGCCGTGCGCGATATGCTCCCGGCGATGTCCGCAAGGGCCGCACCCATCTCACGCTTTGCCTCGGCATCATCCATCATCGTGAAGTCATAGTAGGACACCGCATCACCCCGGGTTTCTGCTTCGGCACGGGCCATCTGCATGGCTTCCAACCGATCCATGGCTGCCCGCTGGGCCGCTGCCATGGCGCCGATCTGCTCGCCAATCCGGCCGATCTCCTGATCCAGCTGGTTCAACTGGCCATCCTGTAATCGTCGTGCGCTCTCGGTCAGGGACCGGCTCGCAGCCGCGGCCCGGTCCCGGGATGCGTTGCCTTCGAGAGATTCGCTCATGGCTTCCAATGCCTGCTCCACGTTCGCAAGTGCTTCGGCAATTGAGTCTTCCCTGCCACTCGCCTCGGAACTTTGCCGGTTCTGACCTTCGGGCTCCTGCCGGTTTGGTTGCTGGCGACCGGGATTCCGGCTCGCGAGCCGTTGCCTGATCTGTTCCAGTTCCCGCTTCAGCTGTTCCTGTTGCCATCGGGATACCGGCGTGCTTGCCTGGTCGCGACGCTGCTGCTCCGCGAGTCTCTCCTGTCGTGCCGCCAGTTCTTCGAGCTTGCGCCATTCGTCTTCAGCGGCGGTCTGGCTCTCCCCCGGTTGCTGGGGAACTTCATAACGATTGCGCTCCGGGTCGAGTTCGAGCTCAACCAGTTCTTCCAGAGACTGGGCGGACCCGCTACCCTCACCCTGCTCGCCGGGAGATACATCGACATCGCTCATGGATGCCTCTGCCGCCAGCAGATGTTGCAATGCCTGCTGTTGTGGCGCGATGGCGGCATCCAGCGCGCCACGATCCAGCTCAGCGGCTGCCGGAACCATGTCTTCGATGGCGCCCGACAATTCCGCCAGAAACTGCTCGACGCTCGCGTCCACAGCGCCGAGGCCCCTGGCCCCCGCCCGCACGATGACGGTTTGAACCTGGTCTTGCAGTGTTCGCTGTAGTTCGGCAAGTTCCGCGGACTTGTCCTCGTCCGCTGGCGTCAGTGCACCTTGCTCGCGGCGGTTGATGAGATTCCAGGTGGCCGTCAGGATCTCCCGCTGGCGCCTGACACTCTCGAACCCCTGACCGCCGCTACCACCACCACCGGACTGTTGTCCCTCCCGGTAGATGCGGTCGAAGGGGCGTACATCTACGAAATATAGTGATGACCGTACGGTGTGCTGGTGGTCGCTGGCCTCGCCATAGACGGAGATCACATCACCGGGCTTGAGGGGTCTTGCATCTTCGCCGGTCCGCAGGTTTTCAAGGTAGATGGTGTGCGCCAGTGTCGCACCCGTCGTCGGCGGCCCGGGACGCTCATCGGTCCCGATGGCGTTGACCATGGCGGTTGGTGTTGACCATTGTTCGCCATTGACCGAATAGCGCAGCACCAGATTGTTGATGCCGTAATCGTCCTTTGCAGAGAAACGCAGCCCCACTTCCTCGATCGACGTGGCACTGCGATCCCGGCCGGGCCACTCGAACGCAATTTCGGGCTTTCTGTCCGGAACCTGATGGATCAGCCAGGTATCGCTGATTCGGGTCAGAATGCCCTCATGGCGGACCGCGATATGCCAGCTTCCCGCTTCCCCGACAACGAAAGAACCGGACAGGTTGGTCTCCTTTGTATCCGCGTCCAGTTCACTGTCATTGACCACGATGATGGCGCCGTTCAGGGGACGGTCGGCGACCGCGGAAACGGTGACGACAGTGCCCTCAAGCGCCCACAGCTCACCATCGCTTTGTTCGCGAACCGGCAATCCCGTCCATTCCGGAAACCGATAGTCGAGGGTGATGTCGGTAATTCTGGGTAGATCGGCAACGCGAATCACGTATCGCTGCGAGTTTACTCCGGTTGCGCCGGGGGGAGGGCCCACGTAGTAGTCAACTTCCTCCGTCACCCCGATAAATACAAACGAGAATGAATCTCTGCCGGTACGCGACAGCGGTGCTACCTCCCAGCGGTCAGTTCCCTCGAAGTTTGCGTTCATGCTCAGTCGGGCAGGTTCGAAGCCGGTCACGGCGACATCGATGATGACATCGGTACCCCGGGGGATGACCACATCGCCGGGTCTGACCAGGATGCGCGGCGCGCTGGCCCCGAGTGCGTCGCCAAACCAGAGCCTCTGGCCGGAGATCTGCAGTGGATGGGTTCCGCCGAGCAGCATCACCGAAAGCAGCATCAGGCCAGCAGCCACGATCATCGGGAGCAGCCACTCACGGGTTCTGACCACGGCATCTGGCGGCTGGGCGGCGGCAATTTCCATTGCGGACCGGGCCAGAAGACTGAGAATGGGCGAGTCATCCCCCCTCCGGTCAGCGTCGCGCCACGTGCTCAGGCGACCTTCAAATTCGATGACCTTTGATTCGATGTGGCGCGTTGCGGTGGTGGCGGTAACCCGGACCAGTACCAGGGTGCACGCACCCGCCAGCAGCGCCAGATAGAGGCCGACTCGCAGAACTTCCACCGTGCCCGGGGCCGGGATCAGCGTAACAAAGGCGACCGAGAAGGCCACTGTGACGGCAATGGCCGATGCGACCAGCACCAGCAATCGTCGTGCGATCGTCCTGCCTTTCAGCCGCCGACAGACGTGATCGACGTAGCGGGCCAGAATGTCCGTCTCATTCGTCATGAGTTGATCATGGCATAGCCGATCCGGCCGCGATAGGTCGCGTTGCTTCCTCCACGAACCTGAGGATGCCGTTGCGACGCGCCGGGGTCAGATACATGGATGGCTCACTTTCAGGTCGTCAATGACTGCCCGCGCTTTCTTTCGATGTCCGCCTGTATCTCAGCCTGGATTTCTGCCAGTCGCTCTTCGGTCAGTTCGTAGTGCCACAGCAGCGGCATGGCGACAAACTTGAACAGAGCAGGGATCACGGAATACAGGATCGCAAGACCCAGCAGTGTGCCGGACGTGTTGGTTGATGCCATAGGGTCAGCGAGCGAGTTGAATCCGATGAGCACTGCTGCGTTCGCGCCAAAAAACAACCCCAGCGCATAGGCGAGTTTGCGGGTCATGGTCCAGATGGAGAAGTAGGCTCCTCCCTGTTTCTTGCCAGTCCTGGCTGTGTCGAGGTCGATGACGTCGGCGGCCATCGCGTAGGGCAGGGCGGACAGGGCGCCGATCGCGGAACCTTTGAGGCACATGACGGCGATGAAGAAAATGAACTTGCCGGTCGGGACCCCTTCGAAATACGTCATGGCACTGGCATAGGCACTGTCAGGAAGGAATGCCAGCAGTCGACTCGCTTCGAATGCCGTGAAGTGGTCTGCATCCATCCAGGCGATCAGTGGAATGAAGCAGGACCAGAACGCATACCAGCCAATGGCCACCATGGTCGCGCGATGTTTTCCGATGCGTCGCGACAATGCGAACCACAGCGGGATCGCCACAATCTGTGAGATGAAGTAGGGGGCAAGATAGAACCCGTACAGGTCACCGGCGAGCAGCACGTGCTTGACGAAGAAGAAGCTCAGCGTATTCGTCATGGCAGCGCCGATGGTTGAGAACAGAAAGATGATGATGAGCTTGCGGTAGGGTTCGTTACCCCAGGCCACCCGGATGCTTTCGCGCAGCGGAATACGCTCGGTTCTCACCTCATTCACTTCCGGTTCGGGAACAGCCCACACGCTGTTGAAGACGTAGATCGGTGTCAGGATCACGATAAACAACGACAGGAAGTAGACCGCGTCCGAGGGTTTGTCATACCCCCAGAAAAAGATGATGGCGGGCGTCAGCGCGCCAATGAGTGATCCACCTACCGAGAACACCTCGCGCCAGCTCATGACCAGGGTGCGTTCGTTGTAGTTGGTGGAGAGTTCGGCGCCCCAGGCACTATAGGGGACATCCTTCACAGTCGCGCCAATATAGAACAGGATCAGGGTCATCAGCAGCCAGGGGTAGCCATTGTTGAACTGCATACCCAGGAAACTCACTTCGCTGAATTCAAACGGCGGCACCCACAGCAGCCAGACGCCGAGAATGTAGATGGGTGTGCCGATCACCAGAAAGGGTTTGCGGCGGCCCCACCGAGACCGCAAACGGTCTGACCAGAAGCCGATGATCGGGTCCGTGATGCCATCGAATATCCGGGAAGCCATCACCAGGAAACCAACAAACCCCAGGGCAAGGCCAAAACCCTCGGCATCGGCATAGACGGCGGGCAGATAGACCGCGATGATGAGGCCATTCATTGCCAGGGGCATGGCGGGCGCAGCATAGGACGCGAGCTGCCATCGAGTCAGTCCAGTCTGTTTCATTCGTGTGTCCCGGGTCATGAGACTAATCGGTGCCCGTGGATAGTAGCACTGAACTCAGGTTGGGTGGCCTCTGTCTGGTCACATGAACATGACGTGGTAGCGTGACCCAGTGCGCGGCTGGGTCAACTACTTTGGTATCCCCAACTGCTATTGATATGCTCCGATCTGGATTATTGGATCGCCGCCGCGTTCGCATAGCCTATTGGCGTCAGTGGTGTCGATCACGCACTAAAGGGAAGAACCTGATGGGGCTGGGTGTGCCTGAACTGGTCGCCATCGGGTATCAGCAGCAAAGGGCCATGGCCAGTACCAAAACGCCAGGTGTCAATAATACGCCATCCAAGCTCTCCGCGAGCTAAGTCTAAGTAGGCTCGTGTGACATGAAACTGGATATGGCACCTAAACACCAGGCTATTGAGCGGCGTGGACAGGTTGCCACGTCTGCTTCAACTTTGTGTCATGCCGCGCTGACCCTTTTGCTTGGCGATATGTCATATATGACATATCATGTTCCCCATGAGTCTAAAAGACAAGCCCTTGGTCTGGGTCCATGGTCAGATAAAGACACCGCCATTGTCAGCCGACGCCAGGTTAGGCGCTGGGCTCCTGCTCCGGCGACTACAGCGTGGCGAGAGTATCGGATTGCCGGAATCTCGGCCAATGTCAGGGATCGGAGCAAGGTGCTATGAACTAAGACTCGACGATGGCAAGCGGGCATGGCGAATCATGTATCGAATTGACGAAGACGCGATCGTGATCCTCGAGGTATTCGAGAAAAAGACGCAGAAAACCCCAAAACGAATTTTGGACGTATGCAAAGACCGATTAAAGAGGTACGACAGTGAAAGCAGATAAGCGCAAGAAGCTCGAAGACGCCGGCTGGCACGTAGGCACGACCGAGGAGTTTCTCCGGCTTGCGGCTGAGGAATCAGACTATATTGAGATGAAGTTGGCACTGAGCAAAGAATTGAGAGAGGCACGCAAAAAAAGAAAGCTGAGCCAGGCGCAACTTGCAGCGCTCATTGAGTCAAGCCAGTCGCGAGTCGCAAAGATGGAAGCGGCGGATGCCTCTGTTTCGATTGATTTGCTAGTCAAGTCGCTCCTTGCTCTAGGCGTACCGCGCAAGCAGGTGGCGCGCACCCTAGCCGCATAGCGAGGCTGTCAGAAAAGGCGACAACTATATGCACACGATGCACGAGCCGCGTTGTTGGTAGGCGCCCGACGACGTCAGGCGGGCACAACACTGACTCATCTGCGGCCTGGTCGCAGCAGTGACAGTCACGCAGTCACCGCAACGTCGCGGCGGTTGCACTGGAAAAGAGATGGCGAGAGCGGTTGCGGATTTACATTGGCGCGAGGACACGTCATCTCACAACAGACGCCGTATACTTACTCGTCATGCGCCGGCCCTGATGTGCCCCGACCCTTTGGGCCACGACTTGCGCGCTTGTACTTCTGTTGATATTCGCGCCTTTGTTTTGTGATTTCGTACAGCACAATCCCAGAGGTGGTGCCGAGATTCAGACTCTCAATAATCCCAAACATTGGAATGGTGACGCAGAACTCGCTTTGCTCGATTGCCAGGTCGCTCAAACCGTAGGACTCGTTCCCGAACCATACGGCCACACGTGGATGGGTATAGTCACCTTCATGCAGCACGACAGTCTTCTTACCGGTGACATGAGGTGATGTTGCAACAGAAAGGTACCGATATCGTTCAAGATGAGCAAGACACTGTTCTGTTGAATCGAAGCGCTTTACGTAGCTCCACTTAATCGCCGAGACGGAAGTTTTAGACAGCGATTTACGTCCACGCATCTGTTCCCAGTCATCGGGCAATTTTTTCTTCGGGTCTACGATGTACGTCTTTTCGACGCCCAGTGCGTTCACATTCCGGATCACTGTTCCAATGTTCTTGATGTCCAGCGGATTCTCAAGTACAGCGATAAGATTCTTGCAGCGATAGGGTTTAATTTGCTTTGCTCGTTCACGGACGAGTGGTCTCGGATTAGGCATGGTCGTCGTCAGTAGTGCGCATTACACCAACCAGGGTAAGGGGACGTTCTGACTGAATTGCGAATGCAAATTTGATGATGGGTTGCCAGATCAGCTTCAACTTCATGTGTACCCCCCGCATCGGCATGGACTGATGAGGTGAAAGTCCTCTGTAGCAAGATCGGCCCCTTATAGCCATCGGGTGATTAGATGACAACTGCTGGCGAAGGGCAAGGGTCAGCCCTTTCCAATATGCAATGAGTCGGTCCTTCTCTGTCTTGATGGTGGGATGAACATCATAATGAGTCAAGTAAATCAAGCGTGCCCGGGCCTTGACGAACCGCTACTGGGGCGTTGGCCTGCCCCAGGTGCCAGCCAGATTTTTCGTTGCTGGATCGCTGGATCAACTACCTTGGTATCGCCAACAGCTATCAACTGTGCTGCGATCAGGATCAGTGAATTCGCCGCGAGTTAGATACCTTCTTGATCACCCATATCGTGACTGTCCAAAATAAGTGCATGAGCGAGACAGCTACTACTGCATGCACAAAGGTCGGGATTAGCCAACTCCATGCTGTTTCGAATACAAACTGCCACCTGGTACCCTCGTCGCCGCGAAAAATGCCGCCCGGGTTCTCTACCCATTCCAACACACAGACAATCACCGTTACGAGTATGGAGATAACTGCCCCAACGGCCAGGCCAAACTCTGGAAAATTGTTACGGATAAAGCTCCTCATCCTCGCGCCTCTGCCGAACACGATAGGTTGTCGGCCTGTCGGCGATTCTTCCAAAGGTTCTCTCCACTTCATCAATGAATGCAGCGCCCAATCCCTGACTTTGTGCTTCGTACCACAGGGCTGCGTCTGCTGGATCAACACGCGCCTGTCTCCGGACGCGTACTTCAAGACTCATAGCACCTGGCGGATGTTCTCCAAAACTCTACATGCCGGTTCTCCCAGGTCTCCGTCATGTTCAAATGCATCTAGTCGACGATCAAGTTCCTTCGCGTTGCGAGGCTGTGAGAGGGAGCTGGTCTTGGTCTGCGGCAATACTATCCCATAGGTCTTCTACTAGCCTGATTCGGTCAGCGAGGGGTAGATCCTGCAGATTGGTTGCCATCCTCGAATCTCCATATTGCTTCTTCAGTCATTCTAGCGCGAGTCCTTCCAGGTGCCTAACGAGGCGGTAGAAATCCCCATTCAGGGCCAGAGGTATTGGTGATCGGTTTCGCGACCAGTGGGTGCTCTACAGCGTACCTCTGCGTTGCGCCCAAACAGGCAAAGGATGCTGCGGGCAGCAATTCTCAAAATCGGATGCTGCAAACGTATGCGCTTGTTCTTCCCAGTGAAATGCTGTGCCAACATCGTAGCCGTACCTCATCAGGATCTGAAGATAGCCATCGTGGTCGATCGGCAGGTTCTCAAGTACCGTCCCAGCGATTGTTTTGGCCAGGGCGGTATCCTCGATGACGTTCTCTCTCAAGGTGATGGTGACCCCTTCCCGTGGGTGCCCAATGGGCCCGGTGATAGAGCGGAACGTCTCCGCATGGGCGATTTCCGCTATTCCCTGTAGTGGTTGTAGCGCAACCATCTCAGCAGCTCTCTGCCGGGCAAGGAAGAAATCCCAAATGATTTGATCGGTCTCGGGTTCCAGGACGTCTCCAGGGCGGAACACCGTTAGAGCGATGGCAATCAATACCGCCAGGTGGGCGGGCCAGATCTTCGGTAAATTCAGGTTGTCATCCGTTGATCGCAGGACCCAGGTTTGAACCACAAGATCGTGGACAAGCTGGCCCGAACGGTTGAATAGATACAGGTAAACCGAGGCAATCACCAGGATGCCCGATGCGGATTCAAGCAGGGCATAACCGCCCGAATAGGGATACCGCCAACTCAGCTGAAGGACACCGACCCCAAGGGGACCAATCAATATCAGGTGCCGGGCAAAAGACCTGGCGAGACTGATGGGGGTGCCATCTGCGCCTACCACCGTAAGGCCTGTAAGGCGCTTGCCAATCGTCCGCCCGCCACAGACGCGGCTGTTCATGACGGTAAAGTAGATCAATGCCGTACAGGGCCCGATCAACCTGCTGTACTGACCCATCTCTGCGATGTGATCTGTTAACACCCACCCCAGCAGATGCCCCGCGCCGATGAGCAGGGCAACATCCAGGACCAGTGCGCCCGCTCGATAAAGGCACATCCCGATGCGTTGGGTGGGCTTTACCCGGGACTCTGTTTCACCGGGGCCTGAAACGGGTTGTTCGCCAGTGCCTTGCATACAATCTTCCCTTTTTGCATGGTTCGGTAGCATCACCGTAACACGAGTCAGGCAAGCAGTGAATCGGATTCATGGCTGTGCCACTAGCGCGGTTCTTCAGCACGGGCTTGGGAAAGGTGGATGTGGACAACCTTGCCACCTGCCGAAACAGAAACTGGTCACAGGCTCTTGAATTCAGGCGAGCTTACGCGCCGTGCACGCGCGCCCAGAGTGCTTCGTGCACGGCATCCACGTCCTGTTCGATACGGCATTGCGCGTCCATGATCAGGCAGTCCTTACGGTCGGTGGTGTAGGGTGGCCATTCGGGCAGTCCGGCCCCGTTCGGGTCGCCGGTTCTGGCAAATGCCAGCACCGTGTTGGACCAGTTCTCGGCAAGTTGCCTGACGACCGGATCATTGGCATCGTGAAAACCGAGACCGGGCAGCGAGGGGTCGCTAAGGGTATTGAACGTGAACGGAATCTCGCAGGCGTGGGTCGCGCCGAGGGCGCCATTCATGATCGTGCTGGGCAGATCGAAGCGATACAGCCAGCCACCCACACCTTCGCGGCTGGCAAGATCACACATGTTGGTCGATGGCCGACGGAACAGATCGTTCCAGATCTGTTCGTAGACCTCCTTGGGGTCATCGCCATAGGTTTCCTTCAGGCCCTCGATATAGGGCGCGGGGTCTTTACCGTCCATTGCGCTGATCGCGAGGCCAGAGCCGACGGCCGCATAGGTGCTTGCATCGGGCATGATGGCGGTAAAGAGCGTGCCTTCGTTCAGGTTGGAGCCCGCGATATAGGGTATGAAGTCTTTGCCCCGGCTGCGAATCGCATCATAGGTGGGCCGGGTCACCACCGTGCCATCCACCCCGGTTCCACTCATCACGCCCTTGTTCTGCAGGTCGAGCAGCGCCTCTCCATCAAGCCCACGCAGCGTTGCAACCAGATTCGTCTTTTCGACCCCGAGCAGCTCGGCCGCGAGGTTCGTGGTATCACGGGGCGGCATCGACGCGGAGCTGCCGCTGTGGGAAATGGCCTTGTGATACAAGCCGTCAGCCGATGGTGCGGCCAGCAACGAGTTGACCGAACCGGCACCGGCGGACTCGCCAAAAATCGTCACGCTTCCCGCGTCGCCGCCGTAGTCGGCAATGTTGTCGTGCACCCACTGCAGAGCCAGAATCTGATCGCGAAAGCCGTTGGATGCAGAGCCTTTGAACTCATCGCCCAGTGCTTCCAGGTTCAGGAAACCGAGTAGCCCGAGCCGATAGTTGATGGTGACCACCACCACGTCACCCTGCCGCGCCAGCACGCCACCGTAATACTCATTGCCCGAGCCCTGGGTAAACGCGCCGCCATGAATCCAGAACAGCACCGGCCGCTGCTTGTCGTCGCACCCGGGTGTGTAGATGTTCAGGAACAGGCAGTCATCGTCCAGATCATCGGTTCGAGATGGTCCGAGGATCGGTGACGAGGGCCCTTGAATGGAACGCTTGCCGAACGCAGTGGCCTGGTAAGTTTCGGTCCAGGGGTCGACCGGCTCCGGGGCGGTAAATCGTTTCGCGCCTGCCGGTGGCTTGCCATAGCGAATACCCAGGAATTCGTGAATGTCGTTGCGCTTGATCCCTTCTACCGGACCCATCCGGGTGTCGATCGTCGCCATGGTTGATGCCTGTTGCGGAAAGGTGATCAGTATCCCATAGCAGTCGTGGGTCGACAATTTGGACTCTTGTCGGCTCGTGGTGGCAATAGTACGACCACCGAACCCATGTGAGGGGCGGTGTAACTGTCGTTGGTTGCTTCAGTCAGTTCGGCCTGGCCTCGATGCCAGCGGCCCTTGAGCGTGTCCGTGTCAGGCACGCCGTAGTCGTGCAGGAAGATATTCACGCGAGCACCTCATCTCAAGTGAATTTCTGCGGCAGCCCGTTCGCAATCAGGGGTTCGAGTAACGCGAGGATCAGCACGAGACCGATCAGCCAGGGGGCAAGTTCCATGATTGTCATTCCCTGAGAGGCGTTGGTCGTGGCGGTTGCCTGGCGGACCGCAGCGTCTGTTGTCGACGTGCCCATGCTTTGCTGCCAGCGCGTGAGGATTGAATCCGGTGCAGGTTCAAGGTCAGATTCCGCGGCGGGGATGTTGACCGCCAGGGGGCGTGTCCCGCCTGGCGTTCGAACCTGATACTGGCCGGGCACCGACAGGCGCACGTTGGGCCGCTCTACCGTGTCGGAGAGCCCCAGTACCCGCCGGCCTTCAGGGTCGAACAACTGCACAGCCAGGGCTGGAAAGACCATCGGTTCCCCCACAACGGCGGCCACAGGAAGGATATCTTCCGCCAGGTAGCCCAGCAGACGGTCGACGAACTGGACGAACCCTGGCTCTATCACCATGGTCGACCAGCCGGGGTCCAGCGCGGTCAGCAGCAACAGCAGCCGACCGGCACCGATACGATACTCCAGTAGCA
>JAQBUI010000054.1 GCA_027624035.1 Pseudomonadota bacterium
TACGAGGCTGGGGATGGGCACGGGGTTGGTGGTGGTGGGGTCCAGTGCCTGCTCTTGTGGAAGGTTCGGGCGATTTGATTACCTGACAAAGGGAGATCAGAGCAAGAATTCCCGGGGACGCCGCGCTATAATTGCCAACCCAGCCGGAGACTGTTTGCTGTCTCTTTTTTCAAAAACTGACCCCGCTCCAGGAGCGGTCCAAAGAGGTCTATGGCCAGTACATATAAAGCGGATTCCATTGAGGTACTCGAAGGACTTGATCCCGTTCGCAAGCGTCCGGGGATGTATACAGACACGTCCCGACCGAATCACCTGGCCCAGGAAGTGATCGACAACGCGGTGGATGAAGCGCTTGAGGGCGCTGCCACCGAGATTCGTGTGACACTACGCAAGGATGGGTCCATGTCTGTCAGTGACGATGGTCGCGGCATGCCCGTGGACATCCATGGCAAGTCCAAAATGCCTGGCGTGGAGGTCATCCTGACCAAGCTGCATTCGGGTGCAAAATTCAACAGTGATCACTACAAGTATTCAGGTGGGCTCCACGGCGTGGGTGTATCGGTTGTCAATGCATTGTCCGAGAGCTTCGAGGTTTTCATCAAGCGGGACGGCAAGCTGCATCACATGGCCTTCAAAGGTGGCAGAAAGGCCAAGAACCTCACGGTCACCGAGAACGTCGGAAAGCGAAACACGGGTACCCTGATCCATTTCAAACCTGACCCCCAGTATTTTGATTCGCCAAAGTTCTCTGTCCCCCGCCTCAAGCATCAGCTTCGGGCCAAGGCGGTGCTGTGCCCCGGCCTGAAGGTCTGCTTCACCGATGAGACGGCCAGCCAGCCAGAGGACAAGACGTTCGAATGGCAATATGAAGATGGCCTTCGGGATTACCTGAGCCTTGAACTGGATGGTTTTGAAGTGCTTCCTGCCGAACCCTTTGTTGGCCACATGTCAGGCAATGAGGAGGAAGTTGACTGGGCGCTACAGTGGCTGCCGGAAGGCGGTGAAGCGATCACAGAGAGCTACGTAAACCTGGTCCCGACCGTGCAGGGTGGGACTCATGTGAACGGCCTGCGCAGCGGTCTGTTGGAAGCATTGAGGGAGTTTTGCGAATTCAGAAATCTGATTCCCCGTGGCCTCAAGATCTCGGCCGATGACGTCTGGGACAAGTGCAGCTATGTCCTCTCAGCCAGGCTGCTGGATCCACAGTTTTCAGGCCAGACCAAAGAGCGCCTGAACTCCCGGCAGGCAGCCACATTCATCTCCGGGGTCGTCAAGGACAGTTTCAGCCTCTGGCTGAATCAGCATATCGCGGAGGCCGAAGCGATCGCTGAGCTGGCGATCAGCAATGCCCAGGCGCGCCTGCGTGCTGGCAAGAAAGTCGTACGCAAGAAAATTACCAGCGGGCCTGCCCTGCCCGGAAAACTGGCTGACTGCACCTGTCAGAATGCCATGGACGGGGAGCTGTTTCTGGTGGAAGGTGACTCCGCTGGGGGTTCTGCAAAACAGGCGAGAGATCGCGAGACGCAGGCCATATTGCCGCTCCGGGGAAAGATCCTCAATACCTGGGAAGTGGACTCCGGGGAGATCCTCGCATCACAGGAAGTACACGATATCTCAGTAGCAATCGGGGTTGACCCAGCATCTAACGATATCACAGGGCTTCGATACGGGAAGATCTGTATTCTGGCCGATGCCGATTCCGATGGCTTTCATATTGCAAGCCTGCTCATCGCGCTGTTTGTGAAACATTTCCGTCCCCTGGTGGAGCACGGTCACGTTTATGTGGCCATGCCACCGTTGTATCGGATCGATGTCGGCAAGGAAGTCTATTACGCCCTGGATGAATCCGACCGCCAGGGCTTCCTTGATCGGATCGCGGCAGAGAAGAAGCCAGGCAAGGTCACCGTGCAGCGATTCAAGGGTCTGGGCGAGATGAATCCTGCCCAGTTGAGAGAGACCGCCATGGTGGAGGAGACCAGACGCCTGGTCCAGTTGAAGATCGGCACAGCTGAAAGGACAGAGGAAATGCTCGATATGCTGCTGTCCAAGAAGCGGGCGGGCGACCGGAAGACCTGGCTTGAAGCCAGTGGTGATCAGGCAGAACTGGTCTGAGGCGAGGCGGGCAGACGGCGACCCTGGTTGCGACAGTGTGCAAGGGGCGTGCGGCGAAGTGCGTGGCGCAGGTGGCGCGTAAAGAGGATGAAGAGGGTGAAGAGGGTGAAGAGGGTGAAGAGGGTTAGTAGATGAGTGACCTGTTTGACGGCGGCATCTCGGAGACGATTGATCTCGAGGACTATGCCGAGAGTGCCATGCTGAACTACGCGATGTACGTGATCAATGATCGCGCGCTGCCCCACATCGGCGATGGTCTGAAACCCGTTCAGCGACGGATTATCTACGCGATGTCCGAGCTTCGCCTGTCCGCAGATGCCAAGCCCGCAAAGTCGGCCCGCACCGTTGGCGATGTAATCGGCAAATTTCATCCCCACGGCGATGCAGCCGCCTATGAGGCAATGGTTCTTATGGCCCAACCGTTTTCATACCGCTATCCGCTGGTGGATGGTCAGGGAAACTGGGGGTCACCGGATGATCCAAAGTCATTTGCCGCCCAACGCTATACGGAATCCAGACTGACCCGGTATGCCGAGCTGCTCCTGAGTGAACTTGGCCAGGGAACCGTGGAGTGGCAGCCCAATTTCGACGGCACGCTGGACGAACCCGCACAGCTTCCCGCTCGTTTGCCGAACGTACTCCTGAACGGCGGTACGGGAATCGCCGTAGGCATGGCCACGGACATCCTGCCACATAATCTGAATGAAGTGGCCAGCGCCTGTATTCGACTGTTAGAGAAACCCCGGTCAACGACTGCAGATCTCTGTGAGCACATTCTGGGTCCGGACTTTCCAACGGGCGCAGAGATCATCACCAGTCCACAGGACCTGCGGGTGATCTATGAAACCGGTAGAGGCTCCGTGAAAGCGAGGGCGGTGTGCGAGGTTGAGTCTGGTGAGGTTGTCGTGACGGCGTTGCCCTATCAGGTATCCGGCACGAAGATTCTGGAGCAGATCGCGGCGCAGATGCAGAGCAAGAAACTCCCCATGGTGGTGGATCTCCGGGATGAGTCCGACCATGAGAATCCCACCAGGGTCGTGATTGTGCTGCGCTCAAATCGAGTTGATGTGGATGGCCTCATGAGGCACCTGTTTGCCACCACCGACCTTGAACGAAGCTATCGAGTGAATTTCAACATGATCGGCATAGACGGCCGGCCCCGGGTGAAACCACTGCTTGAATTGCTCACCGAGTGGCTGGAGTTTCGCTCCGAGACGGTACTGAGACGGCTCAAGTTCAGGCTGGACAAGATTCTGGCTCGGTTGCACATCCTCGATGGTCTGCTCATTGCGTATCTGAATCTCGACGAAGTGATTCGCATCATCCGCGAAGACGAGAAGCCGAAGGATGTGCTGATGGATAAATTCGCGCTCTCGAACATCCAGGCGGATGCCATTTTAGACATCCGGCTGCGTCAACTGGCGCGGCTGGAGGAAGAGAAGATCCGCGGCGAAAGAGATGAACTGAATGCCGAGCGGGTAGACCTGGAGAAGACCATCAACTCAAAGGCCCGGCTCAAAACCCTGATCAAGAAGGAACTGATCACCGACGCCGAACAGTACGGTGACGAGCGCCGTTCCCGGATCATTGAGCGTGAGGAGGCGAGCGCATTCCGAGAGAAGGACCTGATCTCAAATGATCCCGTTCTGGTGGTCTTGTCTGAAAAGGGCTGGGTTCGTGCAGCGAAGGGCCATGAAACTGATCCACGGGAACTGAGTTATCGCAGTGGTGACACGTTTCTTGCCGCCGCATCCGGAAAATCCAATCAGGATGCTGTATTCATCGACTCGACAGGTCGTGCCTACAGTATTGCTGCCCACACCCTGGCCTCGGCACGGGGCCAGGGTGAGCCGCTCACTGGCAAGATCAACCCGCCTGACGGCGCCTATTTTACCGGTGTTGTCATGGGGGACGAGCAAGACCAGTACCTGGTGGCCAGCGATGCAGGATATGGCTTTGTGACCACCGTGTCGGACATGATCACCAAGAACAAGGCGGGCAAGTCCCTGCTGACCGTGCCCAAAGGGTCCGTCGCATTGATACCGGCGCGTGTGGATGATGTCGATCGCGAAATGGTCGCAGCGTTCACCAACGAGGGCAGACTGCTGATCTTTCCCCTCCGGGATATACCGGTGATGGCCCGCGGCAAGGGTATCAAGATCATCAATATTCCATCGGCGCGGGTAGCAGACCGCGTCGAGATGATGACTCACCTCGTGGTTTTCTCGGAGGTGGACACCCTTGTGGTCATGTCAGGCAAGCGTCATCTGAACCTTCGGATCAACGAGCTGACTCACTACCAGGGCGAGCGGGCACGGCGCGGCTTGAAGCTGCCCCGGGGGTTCCAAAAGGTCGATGACGTCAGCCGCCAGCGTGGAGGTGATTCCGGCCGGGCGGGATAGCGTTCCTGTCGACGGGAGATTCTCCGTCAGGCAGGGATGCTGATAGCCAACTCACTCGATTGATTCACCGAGCAGGTGGGTGGCCTGCTGACTGATGAGCGGATGATCCGGCCGAACGGCGACGGAAAAGACCTCGCCTTCCGCGAGCAGGGTATGGTGGTATTGGCTAAACTCAAGGTATCCGCTTGGCAGCAGCAGCGCACGCTGACGCACCCGTCGGCTGACCAGCAGTGCACTGTCGCTGACGCTCGCAAGATAGGCGGAATGCTTTCGCACCGTGACTTCATCTGCTCCGATATCAATGCCAGCCCCGTAGCTGATGTTGCCGGGAAGACGTTCTACCAGGGTTCGAACCAGCAGGGCACAGCGGATGCTGTTGTGGATGTGCTCGCCAGTGGCGAAATTCACGATCATGTCCCCGACACGATGCACCAGCTTGCCGCCGTAGAGTTGGCAGGCGCTTGCCAGTACTCCGCGGTGAGCTTCGATGAGCCGTTCCGGTTTTAGCTTGATGGTGAGCCAGCAGGTATCGGTGTGGGTCGACGCTTCCGCTTTCATGGCGACTACGGGCAACCCCCGTCTTGCTGGCGACGTCGGCGCCGTCTGGCTGCGCTCACCGGTCATCCAGAGAAACAGCAAATCACCATAGAACCAGATCGTGCAAGACAACATGGCAAGTGTGGTGAGTGTCAGCAGCACGCCCAGGCTGGCAACCTCTGTCACCACCGATTCATAGGGCCCGAGTTGAACCCGAAGATGTCCGACGACAGTATTTTGAAAAGTAATGTGTTTGACAAATGTTGGGCCGTCACCGCTCGTTCCGACCTGCGCGACGACATTGCTGTCGTCGTCCAGCACCGCAGCAAAGTTGAAATACCCCTTCGCCAGCAGGTCCCGGATCATGATGTTGAGGGACAATGCATCATCATTGACCAGGTAGTCGGAGGTGGTCAATGCGAGCTGATCGGCAATGGCCTCGCCAAAGGCGGCCTGGGCACGGGCCAGCCCGGTCGCAGCGGTCATTGCGACGTAAGTGGTCACTGCGGCGCAGATGATCAGGGTGGGGATGACCAGAAACAGGATTGCCCTGAAACGAACCTGTCTTGACGAGGCTTTCATGGGCGTTCTGGCCCTGCACTTTCCACACTTTGAGGTCGGGGAAACGCTCCAGCGCGACTATGGAGTGCCGGCACGGGTACGCTATTGGCTTTCATGGCAGTACGATATCCTGGAGCTGGTCGGCAGAGGTATTTCCTCGAGGGCCTGGGTCTCGGATTTTCCTCACGCGCTATCCCGGAATACTTCCTCGATCAATGTCGGCCTGTGCTCCGGTGCGCTGGTGGCTCGTGGTTTCATGGTCTCAAACCTGATGCACGTGTCATGGAGTATAACTGATGCCTACCGGCGGGCGGAGTGGACCTCCATTGCAAATACCGCATAATGGCCGTTTTCGGCCCAGGCGGTACGATGGCAGAACTCATCCTGATCAACATTTCCGGGGCCGATCAGCCCGGCCTTACCGCGGCGGTGACGGGAATTCTCGCCGGCTATGATGTCGACATACTGGATGTCGGCCAGTCAGTGATCCAGGATCATCTGTCCCTGGGTATTCTGGCGAGTCTGCCGGAAAAGTCCGAAGCCATCTACAAGGATCTGCTGTTCGAGGGGCGCCAGCTTGGCATCAGCGTCCGGTTCTCTCCGGTCGCCGAAGATACCTATGCTGACTGGGTTGCCAATCAGGGCAGGGACCGACATATCCTCACGCTGCTTGCGCGCCGCATACGAGCGCGGCATCTTGCTGCCGTTTCCAGAGTCATCAGCAGCCATGGCCTCAATATCGATAATATCACCCGGCTCTCCGGCCGGGTTCCGCTGGTTGATGATTCTACGGTGACCAAGGCCTGTGTGGAATTCTCCCTGCGGGGTGAGCCCGGCCCGGGGCTGCGCGCCGAGTTGCTGAACGTTTGCGCCGAGATGGATATCGATATCGCGGTACAGGAGGACACGGCGTTCCGTCGGCATCGACGCCTTGTGGCGTTTGACATGGATTCAACGCTGATCGATACCGAGGTCATCAATGAACTGGCGGCAGAGGCAGGCGTTCTCGATCAGGTGGCGAAGATCACCGAATCCGCCATGCTGGGAGAGATGGATTTTCGCGAGAGTCTGAAAGCGCGGGTCAGTTTACTGGCGGGTCTGGACGAGCGAGTGCTGCAGACGGTGGCGAGCCGACTGCCACTGATGGAAGGCGCCGAACATCTGTTTGAGACGTTGAATCTGCTGGGATACAAAACGGCGATACTTTCCGGCGGCTTTTCCTTTTTCGGTGAGGTCTTAAAGCACAAGCTCGATATTGACCATGTCTTTGCCAACGAACTGATCATTCGCGACGGGAAGCTGACCGGTGAGGTCAGTGAACCCATTGTGGATGCATCCAGAAAGGCCGAACTGCTGGTGCTGCTTGCGGACCAGGAGCATATCTCGATGGAACAGGTTATTGCGGTCGGCGATGGTGCCAATGATCTTGAGATGTTGCAGCGGGCCGGCCTGGGTATCGCGTTTCATGCCAAACCCATCGTCAAACGGTCGGCGGAGCAGGCGATCTCGAATCTCGGGCTCGATAGTATTCTCTACCTGATGGGGATTCGGGACCGGGATCATCGCAAGATGAGCCGGCCAGAGCTTCCATAAAAGGGCCGATGGCGCCTAAAAATCCTCGGAGAAGTCGTAGTCCATCTCGTCCAGAGGCTCGGACAGGCAATAACCCTGAATGTAGTTCAGGCCGGTCTGCCACAGCAGCGCCAGAACATTGGGAGATTCAACGCCAGAGATGGCCGTCAGTACACCGGTAGCCTGCAGGGACTTGATCATTTCCGCGAGTTCCTGCTGCTTCTCCTCACTGTCCTCGATGGATTGAGCAAAGGAGCCGTCGAGTTTGACGTAGTCCGGTGTCAGGTGCTTGAGCAGATTAAAAGGGTTCAGCGAGCATCCGAAGTGATTGATCGATGCCTTGCAGTGAAGCTGCCCCAGTCCCTTGCAAAAACGGGTTGCCTGCTTGATGTAGGAGGTGGCGTCGTTCTCGTGAATCTGCAGGATAATGGCATCGCTCGGTAGCTTGGCCGCCTTGAAGGCGACAGAGAGCCACGGAAGAAACGTCTCATCACTGATAGATTTGTGAGAAAGGTTGATGAAGACCTTTCCCTTGCCTCCGCTCGACCTCTGCCTGGCCACTCGTTTGATGGACTGCAGGATGACCCATCGATCAATCTTTTCGAGCAGTCCTGCCTCCTCTGCCGCCCCCATGAACTGGCCGGGGTTCAACTCATGCCCATCGTCCTCAATCAGGCGCAACAACACCTCGTATTGTTCTTCGTCTTCCCCGTGCAGACTGATGATCGGCTGGAATACGAGCTTCAGCGTGTTGGTCGCGAGGGCCTTTTTGAGCAGATCCTTGATGTGCTCGGAGGAGAGCGCCTTGCCGTCGTCACCCACTGTGACCTGCTTGGGTTGATAGAAGTTGACCACATTGCCGTCTTCGACTGCCTCGGATGCGAGATGCGCGCGGGAAATGATCTCTTCTGAAGTCGGTGCACTCTCGGAGACCAGCGTGAGCCCGATGCTGACCGTGAGCTGGAAGTTCTTGCCGGATACCTCACACAAATGTCCCTCTACACCGCTGCGGATCTGTTCGGCCAGGGCGGCAGCTTCCTCCCGTTCTGAGCCGTTGAACAGCAGTGCCAGCACATCGTCCCCGAAGCGCGCCATGATGTGGGCGTCATCGACCATGTTTCGTATGAACGATGCGATCTCGCCAAGGACCAGGTCTGAATTGGAGATGCCCGCCTCGGAACGCACACGGCTGAAGTGGTCAATCTGAATGTAGAACAGTACGTAGTTTTGTTTGCCTTCCAATGCCTGGTCCACAGCGGTATCCAGGGCTTCTATGAAGTACTGCCGATTGAAAAGTCCGGTCAGAAGGTCCTGGCTGGATATCTCCTTGATGCGATGCTCGAGTTCGCTGTCATCCACCATCTGTCGGAAGATCACCTGGGTACACGATTCTCCGTCATAGGTCGCAGGTGACAGGGCAAGGGTCGTCAAGATGTTCGAGCCGTCGACGTCAACACAGGTGAACTCGTCGCTATCCCCACCGTTGTCCGCATAGGACTTCAGGAACTTCTTGAACTTGTCCTGATCAGCATTCGCAATGAGGTCGATGATGGGGATACCGGCAAGCTCATCCTCGTCTTCGTAACCAAACAGATCCACGTAGGCCCGATTGGTATAAATGTGCATCCCCTCGTGGACGTAGGCGATGGCGGCATTGGATGACGCCAGCAGGAGTTGATTGCGGCGGTCGGTTTCCCGCAACTCCACATCGGCCTTGCGCTTGGCGCGCCGCACCGCGAGGTTGTCCAACTCGCGCTCGATCAGCAGGATGAGTCGCTCATTGTCATCTGCAAGGGCAACATCCCGGGCCCCGAGTTTGAGGCCCTCGGTGATTGAAGCCGGGTCCCGGTTGTCCGCGAGCATGATAATCGGGATGTCTTTCTCGGCGCTGCGAATCTGGTTGATGACGGACTCGGCCGTCATGCCATTGGCTTCCCCGGAGGCGAGCAACAGGTCCCAGGGTTGATCCGAGATTTGCCGGGCCAGATCGGCCTCCGACTCGATCTGATGGGCGCGAGTCGCCCGTCCCGCGGTGCGCAGGAGTACGATTAATTCCTCGGCCCGATTCTGTGACTGCTCCAGAATGAGCAGCCGGACGGGATCTTTGGTGTTCATCGGCAAAGCAGTCTCGTCTCGCAGGTGGAATCAGTAGTTGATTGAAGAGGCTTCATTTGCCCGTGTCTTTGGCCGCCGGTCAGACTTGAACTTGGATACTCACTATAGCAAATAGTGAATCACCTGATCTCCTGTTTTGCAGGATGGCCGGGGATTTCCGAGACGAGTCGCGGAACCAGATAGCCCGGCATTCGGTCCCGGACCTCGTCGATCAGGCGCAGCGCGCCAGTTCTTGAAACCTCGAAGTGGGCAGCGCCGGCAACCTTGTCCAGCATGTGAAGATAATACGGGACAACGCCGGCCATAGACAGTTGCCATGAAAGCTCGCACAGGGCATCGGCATTATTGTTGACATCCTTCAATAGAACGCTTTGGTTCAACAGCAGCGCGCCCGCCGCCGCCAATCGACCCAGTCCGGAGGCAACCTGGTCATCGAGTTCCCGGGAGTGGTTGGTGTGGATCACCACGATGACTTTCAGGCGGCTGCCAGCGAACAGCTCCAGCAGTCCGGACGTCACTCGCTGGGGCAGGACGACCGGTAGCCGGGTATGAATGCGCAAATGGGTGAGCTGGTCAAGTGACTCGAGGCCATGGACCAGTTCAGACAATTGGTCGTCGGTCATGATCAAGGGGTCTCCGCCGGACAGGATAACTTCTCTGATGGCGCTGTCACGACGGATATAGTCCAGCATGAAATCCCACTGCCGGGTGGTCAGGCGGGCCTCGTCGTAGGGAAAGTGGCGACGAAAACAATACCGGCAGTTGACGGCACAGGCCCCGGTGGTGACCAGCAGCACCCTTCCATGATATTTGTGGATGATACCCGCACCTTCGGCGTGGCTGCGTTCGTCGAGCGGGTCGCCCGTATAACCAGCAACTTCATCGGACTCCCTTGCCTGGGGAAGTATCTGCAGCAACAAGGGGTCTCTTGGGTTGCCCTGTTCCATCCGGGCCACGAACGGCCGGGTCGCCAGCAGCGGGAATTCGGAATCCACGGCGACCGTGTCCGGAGGGAGTCCGAGGGCGTCGATCAGATCGCCTGCGGTTCGAAAGGCGTTGCGCAAATGCCACTGCCAGGAGTGATCGTATAACGGAACCCTGGATCGAGGTATCATGCGCGTTTTCTGAAGTATTGGATCAGTCAATGGCTACCTATTCTACCAATGAATTCAAGTCCGGTCTCAAGGTGATTCTGGAGGGAGATCCCTGCAGCGTTGTTGAAAACGAATTCGTGAAACCGGGAAAGGGTCAGGCATTCAACCGCGTCAAGCTCAAGAACCTCAAGACGGGTCGCGTCTGGGAGCGAACCTTCAAGTCAGGCGAGTCGCTGGAGGCGGCTGATGTGGTGGACCTGGAGATGGAGTATCTCTACAACGATGGAGAGCACTGGCATTTCATGAAGACCGACGAGACCTACGAGCAACTCGCTGCGGACCGCGCCGCCGTGGAAGACGCCCTGCCCTGGTTGAAGGAAACCGACCGTTACACCGTCACCCTCTGGAACGACAACCCCATTTCGGTATCTCCCCCGAATTTCGTCGAGCTGGAAATCGTGGAAACCGACCCGGGGCTCAAGGGCGACACCGCTCAGGGAGGGTCCAAACCCGCTACCCTCAGCACCGGTACCGTGGTCAAGGTGCCGCTATTCATTAATGCCGGTGAGGTGGTTCGCGTCGATACGCGTACGGGAGAGTACCAGAATCGCGTCAAAACCTGATCCATCGGGGCTGCGGCCTGCGGCGGGCCCCAGCGTTGCCGACCCGGGCATGTTGAAAGCACGAGCCCGGATGCTGGCCGACGTTCGCAGGTACTTTGACGACCGCGGGATACTTGAGGTCTCGACTCCGGTGTTGGGCGCATCCGGTGTGAGTGATCTGCATCTTGAGAACCTCAAGGTAGAACTGACCCATTCGACGGCCTATCTGCAGACATCACCGGAATATGCCATGAAGCGCCTGCTCGCAGCGGGGTCCGGGCCGATCTATCAGATCTGCCCGGCCTTTCGTGGTGGTGAATCGGGCCGACGCCATCATCCGGAGTTCACGATGCTGGAATGGTATCGCCCGGGGTTCAGCCTGGCGGACCTGATCGACGAAGTGGATTGTCTGCTCAGATGTCTGCATTCCGACTTGCCGCCGTTGACGCAGGTGACCTATGCTGAGCTCTTCGAGCAGGTCACCGATGTAAACCCCCATCAGGCTGACGTTCGTCAACTGCAGGAGTTGGCCGGGCGTTTCGGGCTGGATGCCAGCCACATCGAACACCACGATGACAGCGGCTGCCTGGGCGACTATCTCGACCTGCTGTTCGCTACTCTCGTTGAACCCGATCTGGAATACGTGGCGGTGCTGGACTTTCCGGCCTGCCAGGCAGCGCTGGCCCGATGCAAAACGTTGCGAGGGGCTGTTTTAGTCGCAAATCGATTTGAGATCTATGTTGGCGGTATGGAACTCGCGAACGGTTATGAGGAACTCCGGGACCCGGAGATTCTGCGTCAGAGGTTCGATGGCAACAACCGCATGCGGTCGTCGCGCGGCCTGGAGGCCATCGAGCCCGATGAACGGCTACTGGCGGCGTTGCCGAACATGCCGGCGTGTTGCGGCGTCGCGGTGGGTTTCGATCGACTGATGATGATCGTCCACGAGATTGACGACATCGGGCAGATCATTCCGTTTGCCGCCGACTTTCGCCTACCAGGTTCTGCCCCATCCTGATCACATCACCGGTACTGACGGTCCAGTCTTCCCGGCGCTCGGTGACGAGGATGACTGTTGAGCCCATTTCGAACAGACCCAGTTCACTACCCTGTTCAAACGGTTCGAGGTCCGGCTGTTCCTCGACAAATCGTCCGGGCGGATAGGGTGCATCCCGCCACACCGGCTTCACGGCGGCCACGATCATGGCGCCGACCATGACGAGTGCCATGGGATCTTCCGCTTCGAGCGCCAGCACCATGCGTTCATTGCGGGCAAACAGCCCTTTGACCTGCGCTGCTGTGTCTGCGTTGACTGAAAACAGGCTCCCCGGGATATAGCGGCTGCGGGAAACCCGGCAAGCCACTGGGAAATGCACCCGGTGATAGTCCCGTGGTGCCAGATAGATGGTCAAAAAGCTGCCTCCATCGAAGCGAGACACATCGGCTTCTCCCAGCAGTTGCTGCAATGAATAGTCGACGCCCTTGGCTTGCAGCAGGGTCCCGGATCTGATGTTCCCCACGGCGGCAACCATGCCGTCCGATGGACTGGAAATACGGCCCTCAATTGGCCGTGTACCGGGCGTCAGCGTGCGGGTGAAGAAGTCGTTGAAGCTCCGGAATTCATCCGGGTGCTGACGTTCGGCATCGCTCATATCGACGTTGTAGTGCCTGATAACAGTTCGGATGGCGAGGTTCTTCATCCATACGATCTGCTGATTCGCCAGCCAGCCGACGGTTCTCGAAAGAAGATGCTGTGGCAGCAGGTACTGCAGCCAGACGAACAGCCGCTTCATCGTTCGATGGGCAGCGCAGGATCGTTACCCCACTCGGACCAGGAACCATCGTAGGCGGCAATTCGATACCCGAGAGACCTGCCGACAAGGTAGGTCAACCCGGACCGATGGTGCGTCTGGCAGTGGGTAATGATGGATTGATCACCACTGATGCCACGGGCTTCGAGCAACTCGGCAATGTTGTCCCGGATGCGAAGCTGCCTGCCAGGGTCCATGGCTTCGAACCAGTCGAAATTGATCGCCCCGGGGATATGCCCGCCACGGGCCGCATTGACACGGGTTCCTTCATACTCCTCGTGCGATCGGGCATCCCAGACAACGGTGTCGGGATCATCCAGGGCGGCGAGTACCTGTGCCTTGTCCGCAAGGCAAGACCAGTTGATCTGCAGATTTCGGTTTTCGGTCTCACGGGTTGTGGGCATTTTAGTGGTCGTTGGCAGGCCCTCGTCCAGCCAGGCAACCAGTCCGCCATTGAGGTAAGAGGTTCTTTTGTGCCCGATCAGATCAAGTGTCCAGATGAACCGACCCGCCCATCCGCCGCCTTCATCGTCGTAGGCCACAATATCAAGGTCCTTCGAGTATCCAATGCGATTGAGCAGCGCTTCAACCCGGGGAATGGGCGGCAGTTTACCCACGGCCGGGGGCGTGCCTGCGATGAGTTCCGCGGGTTCAACATGAACCGCGCCCGGCAGGTGCATGCGGATATAGGTCTCGTCGCGGCACAGATCAATGACCAGCAGGTTGCTCTGGTCAAGGGCAGGAGCCAGTTCACGTGGCTCGATAATGAAGGGCAGCATGGGGCGGGTCCTGCGGAAAAAATTGGGTTGTAAGCGATTGTACGCATTATGCTGCCGGGTTGTCTTTGTCCAGGCGGACGGTCCCCGGACAGCTCTCACGCGTCAATTGCTCGCGACTATTGCCTGATTAGGGTTAAATGGCTTCTTTTGACCTGCGGACAACGTGGTTGATGGCCGAGTATTCTGAGAATCTGATCTGGATGGACCTGGAAATGACCGGTCTCGACCCGGAGGTGGAACGCATCCTGGAGATCGCAACGATCGTGACCGATTCGCGGCTCAACATCATCGAGGAAGGTCCCGTGCTGTGTGTGAGGCAGGGCGAAAAACTGCTTGCGGCGATGGATGACTGGAACCGCGAACACCACGCCACCTCTGGATTGGTGCAAAGGGTTCGGACCGAGGGCGTATCGGAGAAGGAGGCGCAGGACGCAACGCTTGCCTTTGTACAACAGTACGTCAAGCCCGGCGAAGCCCCGCTGTGTGGCAACAGCGTTGGTCAGGACCGTCGCTTCCTCGTCCGCTACATGCCGGAACTGGAGGCTTACCTGCACTACAGGAATCTGGATGTCAGCACCGTCAAGGAACTGGCGCTGCGCTGGCGTCCTGATGTGGCTGCAGGCTTCCAGAAGACCGGTACTCACAGGGCGCTGGATGACATCAAGGAGTCAATCGAGGAGCTGCGTTACTATCGTGAGCATTTCTTCAGCCTTTCGTGATGAATCCATCGGGCTGATTCGTTCGCTGCTTCTCCCGTTGTTTTGAGTCCGGGTGTTTTGAGTCCGGGTGTTTTGAGATGGCTTGTCTTGAGATGGCTTGTTTTGAGATGGCCCAGCGAATGTGTTCAGAAACGAGATCGCTGGCATCGCCCAGACGGGCCTCAAGCGCCGCGAGGATGCGCGGGTGGGGTGACGCGTTGCCGAGGCCAATAGCGATGTTCCTGAGCCAGCCCTGGTAGCCCGTCCGGCGAATGGCGGAGCCTGCTGTCCTTTTCAGATAGTCATCTTCACTCCAGGCAAACAGTTCCAGCAGGGTGGCGGTGTCCAGATGATGGCGAGGACTGAAGTCTGTTTCAGCGGATGGCTGGGCATACCGATTCCAGGGGCAGACGATCTGGCAGTCATCGCAGCCGAAGACCCGATTTCCCATGTTCTCTCGAATGTGGACCGGTATCACCCCCCGATTCTCGATGGTGTGGTAGGAGATGCAGCGCCGTGAATCCAGCGAATAGGGTGCAACGATCGCATCTGTCGGACAGATGTCCATGCAGGCATGACAGCTTCCGCACCGGTTGATCGCGGGGGTGTCGTCAATGGGCAGGGCAAGGTTGGTGTAGATCTCGCCAAGAAAGAACCAGGAGCCGGCGCTTTCATTGAGCAGCAGCGTGTTCTTGCCGATCCAGCCGAGACCGGCCTTCTCCGCCAGTGCCTTCTCGAGTACCGGGGCGCTGTCGGTAAACACCCGTGCGACCTGATCGGGTTCTCCACAGGCAGTCAGGTGTTCGTTAATGCGCAGCTCCAGCTTTCGGAGCCGTGCTCGCAGCACCTTGTGGTAGTCCCGACCCAGAGCATATCTTGCAACATAGGCACGGTCATCGGAGTCAAGGGACGAATGCATGTCACGCTCCCCGGTCAGATAGTCCATTCGGACCGAGATGACGCGGATCGCGCCGGGCAACAGTTCGCCCGGACGGCTCCGCTTGCGGCCATGATGTGACATGTATTCCATGTCAGCGTGGAAACCCGCTGCCAGCCAGGCATTCAGTCGCGCCTCGTGGGTACCAAGGTCCGTGTCGGTGATTCCGACCTGCTGGAAGCCGAGTTCACGGCCCCAGGTTCGGATCTGGTCCTTCAGGGAAATGAGATCGAGTCGTGTCATATTTTCGGGAGTCTCTGCCATCGGCAGGCAATAATGGCTGGAAGCCGCATTTTATCAGTGGTTGAATGTCGCACTCTGTGGGCGAATAGACAAGGGACCAGACAAGTCAATGTTGAGACAGTCAATGGGAGACATAGCTCGGACACTGTATACCGCTGACCAGGTTCGGGAACTTGACCGGCGCGCTATCGAGGATTCCGGCATTGCGGGCATCACGCTGATGCGGCGTGCGGCGGGCGCTACCGTCGACGCGTTGCTCGCCCGATGGCCCGGGGTTCGCAGTGTTGGCGTCTATTGCGGCAGTGGCAACAACGCCGGCGATGGCTACATCGCGGCCGGACTGCTTGCGGACCGGGGAATTGATGTCCGTGTTGTCAGTCTGGGCAACCCGAACAAACTTGGCACCGATGCCCGGGCGGCGCTCCGATTCTGCGAGCGTTCCCCGGCCGCGGTTGCGGACTCGGCGACTGATTGTGACGTGCTGGTCGATGCGTTGCTGGGAACCGGAATCAGTGGCGACGTTCGTGCTGACTATGTGGCAGCGATCAGGCAAATCAACAGCGCTGGCCGGCCGGTTGTCTCTGTGGACGTTCCGTCCGGGCTGTCAGTCGATTCCGGCCAGATTCTTGGCATTGCCGTGAGGGCGTCAGTGACCGTGACCTTCATAGGTGTCAAGCGCGGCCTGCTGACTGGGGCGGGCCCCGATTGCTGCGGCGAGCTGGTCTTTGCCGACCTGGATGTCCCGGCAGAGGTCTACGATGACCTTCCGCCATCGGTACGGCAGCTGGATTTTGGCGAATGTCTTGCCCTGCTGGATGCCAGAGAGCAGGGCTCGTTCAAGAACAATTTCGGCCACCTGTTGGTAGCCGGTGGTGATGTGACCATGTGTGGCGCGGTGTCGATGGCGGCTGAAGCGGCGCTGCGCACGGGTGCGGGTCTGGTCAGCGTTGCGACGGCAGCTTCGAACGTCGCGCCCATATTGGCGCGACGGCCAGAACTCATGGTTCGAGGCGTTTCCACCGACGAAGAACTCGACCCTTTGATTGATCGGGCCAGCTGTTTTGTACTTGGACCTGGCCTCGGAACGGGAGAATGGGGGCGTTGGTTGTTTGACCGGCTGATCGCGAGTGGCAAACCCGGCGTGCTGGATGCAGATGGTCTGAATCTGCTGGCGGAAAGACCGCGTGCCCAGCCATCCCTGATTCTGACGCCCCACCCAGGGGAGGCTAGCCGTCTGCTCGGTGGTCGTGAATGGTTGGATGACCGGTTTGCGGCAGTCAATGAACTCGGGCGCCGATATGGTGGCGTGGTCCTGCTCAAGGGTGTTGGAACATTGATCACGGGCCCGGGCGGTGCCTCGCTTTGTCCCTATGGCAATCCGGGCATGGCCACGGCAGGGATGGGCGATGTGCTCTCTGGCATCATCGGTGGGCTCCTGGCGCAGGGGATGGCGCCACAGCATGCGGCTGAGCTGGGGGCAACACTGCATGCCAGTGCCGCCGACGTGGCCGCAGCGCGAGATGGTATGCGCGGTCTGATTGCCACTGACCTCATGGCTCATGTCAGGGCGTTGCTGGGCTGACATGCTGACCCGGCTGCGCAATGAACGTGAAACAGTTGCCTTTGGCCGTCGGCTGGGGGCGTGTCTTGGCGAGGGTGGACGAATCTACATTCACGGAGACCTGGGGGCGGGCAAGACGACCCTGTGTCGGGGGGTGCTGCGGCAGTTTGGATACGAGGGCGCGGTAAAGAGCCCTACCTTTACGATCGTCGAACCCTATGAACTGGCCGACCTGTCGGTGTATCACTTCGATCTTTACAGACTCGCTGATCCAAACGAGCTAGAATACCTGGGCATTGATGACTACTTTGCAGTCGGGAATCTATGCCTTGTCGAATGGCCGGAACGTGGGGCCGACGCGCTGCCGGAGTGCGATCTCAATGTCACCCTGAGAGTCGTGGGCAAAACCAGGTCAGTGGAACTACGGGCCGGGACGCAGCTCGGAGAACGCATCATCAGTTTGCTGGAGGCCACGGCTGAGTGATGGCGTCAGACTCCACAGGTGTCATCCCCAGATGACCCGCCCCCGCTGGATAGATCGAATCGGAAGCCAGTTCCTGGCTGTGCGTTCCGCGCGGCCAGCATGCCGTACCACAGCGATAGTCGGTTGTGCTGGTCTGCTGGCGCTATCCCTTTCAGTCTCTGGTGCAAGCCGTGTCGAAAACGTACGCATCCATCAGTCTCCGGACAAGACCCGGGTGGTTCTCGACCTCGAAAGTCCGGTGGAACATCGGCTGTTCAGCCTTGAGAACCCCGAGCGCCTGGTCCTGGACATCGACGCTGCAATGCTCAGCACCCGCCTCGAAGAGGTTGATCTCAAGGGTTCGCCGGTACGGAGTATTCGGAGTTCAGCCAGGGGTGAAAACGACCTGCGGGTGGTCTTTGACCTGACCGAGAAGGTCAGGCCCCGTAGCTTCGTGCTCAAACCCGTGATGCAGTATGGCGATCGACTGGTCATTGATCTGTATACCACTGGCCAGAACCTGATGCCCATCACGCGTGAAGAGCTGTTCAAAAAGCAGATGCGTGATGTGGTCATTGCCATTGATGCCGGTCACGGGGGCGATGACCCCGGCGCCGTCGGTCATGGTGATGTACTCGAAAAGGATGTGGTGCTGGCGATTGCCACGATGATGAATGAGATGTTCCAGGCACAGCCTGGATATCGCGGGCTGATGGTCCGTAGTGGCGACTATTATTTAGAGCTGCGTCGTCGAACCAGCATTGCCCATGAAAATCTGGCGGATATCTTCCTGTCGGTCCATGCCGATGCTTTTCAGTCACCCCGGGTCAGCGGTGCTTCGGTCTATGTGCTGTCGGACTCGGGCGCCACCAGCGAGACCGCCCGTATTCTTGCCGAAAAAGAGAACCGTGCAGACCTGATCGGTGGTGTGGGCGGGGGCGTCAGCCTTAACGACAAGGATGACCTGTTGGTACATGTGCTGCTTGATCTTGCCTCCACCGCCAGCCTCTCGGCCAGTCTGGAAATGGGAGAACGTGTGCTTGGCAAGATGGGCCGGGTGAACAAGCTGCATAAGCCGCAGGTAGAACAAGCTGGATTCGTCGTCCTGAAATCGCTGGAGATCCCGTCCCTGTTGATCGAGACCGGCTATATTTCAAATCCGTCAGAGGCCAGAAAGCTTGCGACCGGGAGCCATCAGCGCAAGCTGGCCCAGGCGATCTATGAAGGGATTAGACACTATCTGGAGGACCATCCGCCGCCGGGCTCATTTCTTGCCTGGAAACAGGGCCAGGGTGGCGACGAGCTGCTGACCTATGTCATCGAACGCGGTGACACCCTGTCAGAGATCGCAAATCGATACGAGGTGAGCTTTGAGGATCTGAAGAAGGTCAATGGGCTTCGAAATGACCGTATTCGCGTCGGCCAGGTGCTCAAGATCCCGATAGCGGAGGCGGGCGGATGATCGACGGCAGGATCCGTCAGTTGCCCATGCGGCTCTCCAATCAGATTGCGGCCGGTGAAGTGGTTGAGCGCCCCGCGTCGGTGGTCAAGGAGCTGTTGGAAAACAGCATTGATGCCGGGGCGACCCATATCGATATCAGCATTGAAGCAGGCGGCACGCGAACGATTCGAATCCGTGACGATGGTATTGGCATTGCGTCTGACGATCTGCCCCTTGCGGTGACGCGGCATGCGACCAGCAAAATCGAAACGGTGGACGATCTGCGCGCGGTATCCACCCTGGGCTTTCGCGGCGAGGCGCTCGCAAGCATTGCCTCGGTGTCGCATCTCGTATTGACCAGCCACAGCGCGGCAGACCCGTCCGGGGCCTGGACGGTCACATCGGCTGGCCCGGGGATGACGCCCGAGATTCGGCCAGCCAGCCATCCCATAGGCACGACGGTGCAGGTGAGCGATCTCTTTTACAACACCCCGGCCCGCCGAAAGTTTTTGCGCACGGAACGGACCGAATATCAGCGCATTGATGAGGTCGTTCGGACCGTCAGCCTGAGTCATCCCACCATTTCGCTGTCCCTGGGTCACAACGGGAAGCTCACGCGCGAGTACCGGTCCAATACGACCAGCGAAGACGAACAGCGGCGGGTCGGAAGCGTTTTCGGTTCGGCATTCGTCGATAGCTCACTGTACTTTTGCGAGCAGCGAGACGGCCTGCAGCTGTCCGGGTGGATCGGTCTGCCCACTTACTCACGCAGTCAGGGCGACCAGCAGTACTTTTATGTCAATCGCAGGGTCATTCGGGACAAGCTGATAGGTCATGCGGTTCGGCAGGCCTATTCTGACGTGCTGTTCCATGGCCGGTTTCCGGTGTTTGCCCTGTTCCTTGAGATCGACCCGACCATGGTTGATGTGAACGTGCATCCCACCAAACATGAAGTCAGGTTCAGAGACAGCCGCAGCGTTCACGATTTCGTGTTCCGGACGATTCACCGGGTCCTCGCGGACGAGCGTCCGGCGTCCCGGGTTGATACCGCTCCGGCGGCCGAAGGGGCAGTGCCGCGACAGGCTGACTTCAGAATGCCGGCGGCAGCGGGGTCCTATCCATCCGGCCGTTCAGGTGTTCATGGCATCGGGACGCGGCCAGGCACGTATTCAGCCGGAGCAGGCCAGTCCGAGCGCTACGCAGAGCTGATCTCCCGCGCCATGTCTGAATCCGAACACGACGTGCCGCCGCTCGGTTACGCCCTGGCACAGCTCCACGGTATCTATATCCTGGCCCAGAATGCCCACGGCCTGATTGTGGTAGACATGCATGCCGCCCATGAACGCATCACCTATGAAAGGCTCAAGCAGGCCGCCGACGCGGAGGGACTTCGGACCCAGCCGTTGCTGGTGCCGCTCAGCCTGTCGGTCAGTGAGGCCGAGGCAGACGTGGTTGAGGAATTCAACCAGGCCCTCACGCAGTTCGGCTTCGACATCGCCCGGGTGTCAGAAGAGTCGCTCATTGTCAGGGAGATTCCGTCAATGCTGTCGCGGGGCAGTGCCGAGCAACTGGTGCGGGATGTCATCTCTGATATGGCGGAGTTCGGTTCGACCACTCGGGTGGCTGAGGCCCGTGATGAGATTCTGTCCACCATGGCATGCCATGGCTCGGTGCGGGCGAACCGGAGGCTGACCGTCCCTGAAATGAATGCACTGCTACGAGACATGGAGGAGACCGAGCGCAGCGGCCAGTGTAACCATGGACGGCCAACGTGGTTTGAGCTGGGTGTCGCTGAACTGGACAGTATGTTCCTGCGCGGCCAATGACCCGTCCCCGGACACTGGTCATCACCGGCCCCACTGCATCGGGTAAGAGCGGTCTGGCGTTGGCATTGGCCCGGCGATTTCCGATTGAAATCGTCAGCGTGGATTCAGCCATCGTCTATCGGGATATGGACATTGGCACCGCAAAACCGACACCATCGGAACGTCGAGAGACCCCGCACCACCTGATTGATATTCGTGATGTCACGAACCCCTACTCAGCGGCGGAGTTTCGAGACGACGCGATTGATGCAATTCGTGGCGTCATTGAGCGCGGCCGCATTCCCTGCCTGGTCGGTGGGACCATGCTCTACCTGAAGGCATTGCGAGATGGAATATCGACCCTGCCATCGGCCAGTGTGGAAATCAGGCAGGACATTGCCGAACGCGCCACCCGAGAGGGCTGGCCCCGGATTCATCGAGAGTTGCAGCAGGTGGACCCGGTGGCCGCGGCACGAATCAACCCCAATGATCCCCAGCGGCTGCAGCGTGCCCTGGAGGTCTATCTCCTGACCGGTCGATCGCTGACGGAACATCATCTGGCCGACACGGTGCCTTCGCCATTTGAACTCATCGAAGTGGCCGTGATACCAGACCGTCAGCAGTTGCACCGTCTTATTTCCGATCGATTCCATGACATGCTGGACCAGGGTCTGGTCGATGAAGTACGGGGCCTGCTTGAACGTTCTGGTGTTACCCGGGAACTACCTGCAATGAAGTCGGTAGGTTATCGCCAGGTCGCGGAGTATCTGGCTGGAGAGTACGATGCTTCGGTGCTGGCAGACCGCGCCATTGCCGCGACCCGCAGGCTGGCAAAGCATCAGTATACGTGGCTCAAAGGGTGGCCGGAACTCTATCGGCTCGATGCGCCTGACGTGGACGAGGTCTTGAAAATCGATGCCGTCGACCGCATATTACAAACTGACACTGGTCGGCCCCAGCCGTCATGATGCCCTGCAGTCAATGCAGGTATCACAGTCAGCGTGGCGGACCGGACGGCGCTCGGTGGGAAGCGGAAAACAATAATAAAGGAGTGGAAGATGGCAAAAGGACAATCCTTGCAGGACCCCTTTCTCAATGCCCTGCGAAAAGACCGAATCCCCGTATCGATCTATCTGGTGAGCGGCATCAAGCTACAGGGACAGATTGAGTCCTTTGATCAGTTCGTGATTTTGTTGCGCAATTCGGTCAGCCAGATGATCTACAAGTCAGCGATTTCAACCGTGGTGCCGTCACGCAATGTCAGGATGGCAGAAGATTCCGAGAGTGAAAAGACCTATGACGACTAGTTCCGGTTCAGCTTTTGTTCTTTGACAGACCAGCGGCGGGTAGCCGCTCCCTGCTCGTTCACATTGTTCAGCCCCACTCTGAACTGTCCAGTAGCGATGAACTTAACGAACTGGTCCGGTCCGCCGGTCTGAAACCCGTTGGCTGCGTTACCAGTTCTCGAAAATTTCCCCATCCAGCCACCCATGTCGGCCAGGGCAAAGTGGAAGAGATCAGTGAGCAGGCGGCAACTTTGTGTGCTGAATTGATCATTTTTGATGCTGACCTCAGCCCATCCCAGGAGAGAAACCTCGAGGTCGCCTTCAATACTCGCGTGCTGGGACGAACCGGGCTGATTCTGGAGATTTTCGCGCTGCGCGCAAGAACCCATGAGGGCAAGCTACAGGTAGAACTGGCCCAACTCGGACATGCCGCGACCCGGCTGGTTCGTGGTTGGACCCACCTTGATCGTCAGCGCGGCGGGTCCGGACGCAGTCAGGGCGCCACTGCGGGTCTGGGAGGCGCGGGCGAAACCCAGCTTGAATCGGATCAGCGAATGCTTGCCGACAGAACCCGCCGAATCCATCAACGGCTCGAGAAGGTCCGGCGTCAGCGACATCAGAACCGGAAATCACGACGCCGCTCCGATACCAGAACCGTGTCTCTGGCTGGCTATACCAACGCGGGCAAGTCAACGCTGTTCAATCGCTTGTGCGAGTCCAGAGTGTGGGCGGCCGACCAGTTGTTTGCCACCCTGGACCCCACACTCCGGCAATTGTCCGTGCCCGGCATCGGTCAGGTGGTCCTCTCCGATACCGTTGGGTTCATCCGTGCCCTGCCTCATTCCCTGGTGGACGCTTTTCATGCGACGCTTGAGGAAGTGGCCGCCGCTGATCTCATCTTGCATGTCATCGATGTCTCAGCCCCGGGCCGGGATGAAAGAATCGAACAGGTGAACAAGGTACTGACAGAAATTGGTGCCGAACTGGTTCCTCAACTGGCCGTCTACAACAAGATTGATGCCTGTCGGGCGGCGCCTCATATGGACCGGGACGAGTCTGGTCGCCCCTGCCGGGTGTGGGTATCTGCCGCCACCGGAGAAGGGCTGGACCTGCTGGTGACTGCCATCGGTGAACTGCTGGCAGATGACATGGTCGAAACCTGTATTACACTTCTGCCCCATGAAGGCGACATTCGCGCAAAACTGTTTGAACTGGGCGCGGTGCTGTCGGAGTCTACTGATGACCAGGGCCGTATCCAGATGGACGTTCGGATCGAGCAAAAAGAACTCGGTCGGCTTCGATAGGTCCGGTTTGATGGTGTAGTGGATGGTGTAGTGGATGGTGTCGTGTTGGTACCAATCGGTTCAGAGGTTGTACGAAGTTGCCCGATTGCCGTTCGATGAGTATGACTATTGTGACCATTAGTGAGACAATGCAGGTCTTTCCCCAATGTTTGGAGATATTTGATGGCGTGGAATGAGCCTGGTGGCGGGAAGGATCGTGACCCCTGGGGAAACAGGGACGATCAGGGTCCGCCTGATCTTGATGAGGCATTCCGAAAGCTTCAGAACACACTGTCGGCCAGGTTTGGCGGTGGATCGTCCAAGGGTGGCGGTTCTGGTGGCGGCGGTGGCATCAGCGGACGTCTGGCCGGTGTGGTCGGCGTGGTGCTGGTGTTGTTGTATTTTGCGATGGGGGTCTACCAGGTCGACCAGCAGGAACGAGGCGTGGTGCTTCGGTTTGGTAAAGCGTTGCCTGAGGTGATTCTGCCTGGTCTGCACTGGAATCCGCCGTTCATTGATCAGGTATTGATCGAGAACGTCACCCAGGTACGGTCGAGGCCCCATGACTCGGAAATGCTCACCGAGGACGAGAATATCGTCAAAGTGAAAATGACCGTGCAGTATGTCATAGGCGATATCAAGCATTACAAACTCAACGTCAAAGACCCTGATCAGAGCCTGTATCAGGCGACAGAAAGCGCGTTACGTCATGTCGTCGGGAGTACCGAGATGCATGAGGTCCTGACCGAGGGCAGAGCGCTACTGGCGTCCGAGGTCCGCGACCGCATCCAACTGTACATGGACAACTACGGCACCGGGATTCAGGTTGCACAGGTGAACATAGACGAAACGGCACCGCCCGATGCGGTCCGGGCTGCTTTCGATGACGTCATCAGGGCTCGAGAGGACGAGGTCCGCTTACGTAACGAGGCGGTCGCCTATGCCAACCAGATGATTCCGGAAGCCAGAGGTGACGCCCAGCGTTACCTGGAGGAAGCAGAAGGTTACAAGCAGGCCGTCATTGCCCAGGCAACTGGTGAGGCGGAACGTTTTAACAAGCTGTACGTTGAGTACAGCGCCGCGCCGGAGGTGACCAGGGAGCGGATTTACATCAACACCCTGGAGTCGGTGATGTCGAACTCCACCAAGGTCATGATTGACGTCAAGGGTGGCAACAATCTGCTGTACCTGCCGCTGGACAAGATCATCGAACAGTCGCGGAATCAGTCCGCTTCGGACAACATCACCGACCGAAGTGCGACCACCAACAGTTCGGCCAACATCTCACCCAATACTCGAAGAGCCAGGAGGTAGCCATGACCACACGAGGCATTGTAATCGGGTTCTTACTACTGGTTCTGGCGATCATGGGGCTCAACTCTGTGTTTGTCATCAACGAGATGCAGCGCGCGGTGTTGTTGGAGTTTGGCCGGGTCATTCGCCACGACATCCAGCCGGGGCTGCATTTCAAGATGCCATTCGTCAACGAGATTCGGGCGTTTGACGGGCGGGTACAGACCTCCGATGCACCACAGGAGCGGTACCTTACGCTTGAGAAGAAAGCCGTGATCGTCGACTCTTTTGCCAAGTTCAAGATCTCTGACGTGGAAACCTACTATACCGCGACCTCCGGCGACGAGGGCAGGGCCGAACAATTGCTTCAGCAGCGTATTCGAACGGGCCTGCGGAACGAGATTTCCAAGCGGACCCTGCACGAGGTGGTGTCGGGCGAGCGGGATCAACTGATGCTTGTACTGACCAACGCGCTGGATGATGTTGCACGCCTGGAACTCGGTGTTGAGGTCGTCGACGTCAGAGTGAAGCGGATTGATCTGCCACCGGAAGTCAGCCAGTCTGTCTACTCCAGGATGAACACCGAACGGGATATCGAGGCAAGAGAGCACCGGGCAAAGGGTGAAGAACTTGCCAAGGGCGTCAAAGCCGATGCCGACAAACAGGTCGAGGTTATCCTTGCCGAGGCTTACAGCACCTCGGAGCAGATCCGGGGTGAGGGTGATGCGCTGGCGACGGCAACCTATGCCGCCGCATTCACCAAGGACCCGGAATTCTACAAGTTCTATCGTAGTATGGATGCCTACAAACGGACCTTTGCCAACAAGAGCGACATCCTGTTGATAGAACCGGACTCCGATTTCTTTTCCTATATGAAACAGAGCAAGCCGTAGCCAAACGCGGGCGGCAAGACGATACAGACGACATCAAGGTGTGCTGCTGATGGTCCTGTAGTGTCTTGCCGGTCTGTATCTGACCCCTGACGCCTGTCAGCGGTGTCAGACAAGCGTGTATCGATCCAGTAAACCCACTACAATAATAATGCCGGGGACATGCCCCGGTCTTTTTTTGGATGACTCATGTTGTGGCATGATCTAGGCGTTGCCTTTTGTCTTGTACTGGTGATTGAAGGCATCATGCCTTTTCTTTATCCGAAGCGCTGGAAGGAAATGGTTTTGATTGTGTCTACCATCGATGAAAAGACCATGCGAATCATTGGGTTGGCAAGCATGTTACTGGGAACCGGCATGCTGTACCTGATCAATTAGTTCCCATCTTGGACATCCGGTAGGGCGCCAGGCCAGGCCGGGCGTGGAATTGAACAGGTCGAACCAGACAAATGAACGAGTTGCGGGAGCCGGCCACCCTTCGTCCGGTTCCGGAGAAGAATCAAACCAGGGAAGATCAATGAGTACCGTTGACCGATGGCTGCTGCCGGATGGCGTGGAAGACGTGCTGCCACCCGAGGCAATACGGCTTGAAAAGATGCGCAGGCGTCTGCTGGACCTGTACGGCCAGTGGGGCTATGAGTATGTCATCCCACCCATGGCAGAGTTTACCGATTCCCTGCTGACAGGGACCGGTCATGATCTTGATCTCAAGACCTTCAAGGTGACCGATCAACTGACCGGGCGAACCATGGGCATCAGGGCGGACATTACGCCCCAGATCGCTCGCATTGATGCGCACAGCCTGAAACGGCGCGGCATGAGCCGGTTATGCTATTCGGGAACGTTGCTCAAAACCCGGGCCGACAACATGCTGGCCTCGCGCTCGCCGATCGTGGTGGGTGCCGAGCTGTTTGGGAATGACCAGGGCGCCGACCTGGAGATCGTCAGCCTGATGGTTGAGTCCCTCGGGGTTCTCGGCATCGCATCAATGCATGTCGAACTGGGAGATGTTGGTATCTTCAGGGAACTCGTCACGCTGACATCGGTCCCGGACGGCGCAAAGGACGCGCTGTTCGATCTCATCCAGCGCAAGGCGATGGCGCAGCTGGCTGATTTCGTCGGCCCTCTGGCACTCCCGGAACGCAGTACGGCGTTGTTGACGGCACTGCCCACCTTGTATGGTGGGCAAGAGGTACTGCAGCGGGCCCGTGAGTTGTTCGAGGGCATGGATGCTATCGTAGAGCGGGTCGATAATCTGGAGTCTTTAACAACGGCGCTCACAAGTCGGTACCAAAACCTCGATGTTTATTTTGATCTCAGTGAGTTGCGGGGTTACAGCTACCATACCGGTATTGTCTTCGCTGCTCACTTGCCGTCGGTCGACCAGGCAGTGGCCAAAGGGGGGCGCTATGATGATATCGGCAGGGTGTTCGGCAGGCCCCGGCGGGCGATTGGTTTTGACATGCACCTTCGCGGCTTGATGAATCATGCCCGTGGCGATGAATCCGCTGCCGTGGTGAGTGCGCCCCCCGTTTCGGGCAACATGGAGCGACTGCGCTGGGACACGGTCGGGCGGCTCCGCAAAGAGGGCTATACCGTGGTCGAAGGTCTGGTGGACCGGGGCGCATGTGATTATGTTTTGACAATCGAGGGAGATGCCTGGCAGCTGATCCCGGCGACGGAGGCTTGATGGGCAAGAATGTAGTGGTCATCGGGACCCATTGGGGCGACGAGGGCAAGGGAAAGATCGTAGACCTCCTGACGGAACACGCGTCCGCCGTGGTCCGCTTCCAGGGCGGGCATAATGCCGGTCATACGCTGGTGGTGGGCGGTAAGAAGACGGTGCTGCATCTGATTCCATCCGGCATCCTGCATGAAAAGGTTCAGTGCCTGATTGGCAATGGTGTGGTGTTGTCCATTCCAGACCTGTTCAAAGAGGTGCGCGGGCTTGAGGATGCTGGCGTCTCGGTGCGGGAACGTCTGATGATCAGCCCGGGCTGCCCGATTATTCTGCCGCACCATGTGGCCCTCGACCTGATGCGTGAAAACGTGCGCGGTAACCGCAAGATCGGAACCACGGGCAGGGGTATTGGCCCTGCATACGAGGACAAGGTGGCTCGCCGTGGGCTTCGGGTTGCGGACCTGTTTGATCCTCAGGCGTTTGAAGCGTCCCTCGAAGAGATCATGGATTACCACAATTTTGTCCTGGTGAACTATTTCCATACCGACGCGGTGGACCTTGCGCAGACGCTTGATGCCTCCCTCGCCTATGCCGAGCGGCTCCAGCCCATGGTAGGGGACGTGGTGGATCGCCTGGCAGTGCTGCGAAGATCCGGCGCGAACATTCTATTTGAAGGGGCGCAGGGCTCACTTCTGGACATTGATCAGGGAACGTATCCCTATGTGACTTCCTCGAATACCACCGCCGGAGCCATCAGCAGCGGCTGCGGTGTGGGTCCGCGGGATCTCGACTTTGTACTGGGGATTACCAAGGCGTACACGACGCGTGTGGGTGCGGGCCCCTTCCCCACTGAGCTGTTTGACAGCGTCGGCAGCCATCTGGCGAAAGTGGGGAACGAATTCGGCTCAACGACCGGCAGGCCCAGACGGTGTGGATGGTTTGATGCCGCTGCGTTACAGCGGGTGATTCAGATCAACAGCATTTCCGGGCTCTGCATCACCAAGCTGGATGTGCTCGATGGGCTGGACACGGTGCGCATCTGTCGCCGCTATGAGACCGGCGCCAATGGCGAGGATGTGCCGGTGTACGATGACGTCCCGGGATGGAAGGAATCCACCATGGGTGCGAGGCGTTTCGAGGATTTGCCAGCCGCCGCGAGGGATTATTTGCGGGTCATTGAAGATGCCTGTGGGGCATCGATCGATTTTGTGTCTACCGGGCCGGACCGGGCGGACACCATTTCAGTCACGAATCCGTTTGCCTGAGCCTGATTCCCTTCGCACTCTGATCAATGCCTTTTCCCGCGATAGCTGCATTGGAGTCGTCCTCGAAACATCGCGAAATTAAAGCCCTTTCGCGATTTTCTGCGGAGCCTCCGCCTTGCTCTCACGAAAAAATCCAATTGATCAGAGCTTCCTGTGCGTAGAGTCAGTAGCCTGGGATTGAGCCGGATCCACGAGCAGTGCTTTGTACACAGAACGGGTCAGGCGCCATTTCCACCTCTTGAAGCCTTAAAGGTTGTTGGCAGCCGTGATGGTGACCGTACTGGCAGTCAGGTCCTGGTAAGCCGGACGAGCGATGATGACCTGGGCAGTATCGGGGAACGCTCCGGAAGCCGTGACCCCAACCTGGCCCGTGGTGTTGTTTGCCGCCCCAACGGAAAAGGCGTTTCCACCGCCGGGCGCAATACTTTCCGTCGAGTTATAGACGGCGATCCATTCAGAAGAGCTTGATGGGACAGTCACCGTTTGATTGAGGGCGCTCTGGACATGACCCTTGACGTAGGTGGTGTCCGTCAGCCGCCTGGCTTCTTCAAAGTGCGCCTGCACTTTGGCCATGTTGGCGGTCTTGATGTAATCCTGATAGGCCGGCAGTGCGACCGCCGCCAGTATGCCGATAATGGCGACGACGATCATGAGTTCGATCAGCGTGAACCCCGATGTGCGAACGTTGAGAACCGTCATGCGACCACCCGTGCAGTCAACATTGAGGTGCGGATCATGTTCAGAGTACCTTGATGGCACGGCAGCTTCCCCGGAAGATCAACACATTAGAGCAGAAAACCTGCCGCCATCGCAAAAAAAGAAATGTAAGTGGAATGTTGCCATCCTGGCAATCAGACACAACAAGCTACGGTAGTTGCCCTAAGGCTGATACCAGCGGCAGTGCTGGTTCGCCCAGAACACACTATCGTTTAGGACCTCTGGTATCACCAGTTCATCCTGACCTGACCGAAAACACGTTGGCACTCTATCGGCGGGCACTGGAATGGCTCACAGGTTAGTTCTCGGACGAGTCAACACTGGGGAAGATATCTTCCAGTGGGCTTCGCACCGCATGACCACCGCGCTTCAGCACGTGCGTATAAATCTCGGTTGTCTCGAGTGACGCGTGCCCCAGCTGTTGCTGAACGGTTCGGATGTCCAGTCCATTTTCCAGCATATGCGTTGCAAAGGAGTGTCGCAGCGTATGTGAACTCGCTGGCTTCTCTATGCCGGCCGCAATCACGGCCCTTCGCAGGGCTTTCTGGAAGCTTGTCGGGTAAACATGGTGCCGGGACGTTCTACCAGAACGTGGATCCTCGCTGAGCCGCGCTGAGGGAAAAACGTATTGCCACGGCCACTCGCGCGCCGCATTTCGATATTTCCGCGCCAGCGCGTTGGGCAGATAAACCTCGCCATAGCCCCGTGCGAGATCAGCGTGGTGGATTTGACGGGCGCGGTCCAGCTGCACCCGAAGTGCACCGTGGAGGGATGGCGGCAATGTCACAATGCGGTCTTTTGCCCCCTTGGCATCATGGATGTGGATACACTGGTACTCGAAGTCCAGATCCTTGACACGCAGCTTCAGCGCTTCCATCAGCCGCAAACCCGAGCCGTAGAGAATGGCACCAATCAGCTTGTTGGTTCCTTCAAGTTCGTGCAGTATCGCCCGAACCTCGTTCCGGTCCAACACAACCGGTAGCTTCTGGGGCTTTTTTGCACGAACCGCACTGGTGATGTCTCCAAGCGGCCGGTTCAATACATGGCGATAAAGAAACACAAGTGCCTGTAACGCCTGGTTCTGCGTATTGGCCGCCACGTCCCGCTCCACAGCAAGATAAGTAAGAAACGCGATCACCTCAACCTCACCCATTTCAGCAGGGTGGCGCAAACTATGGAAGCGCACAAAGCGCCGAACCCAGCCGCTGTAAGCCTGCTCGGTACGAATGCTGTAGTGGCGCGACCGCAACGCTGTGATCAATTGATCGATGAGCCTTGACATCAAGCCAGGGTATGCCGCCAGCATCTGGGGCTGAAGCCGACATCACCCCCAGTTTCTGTCCGAGGAACGCCCTTGGTTATGTACCAAATCGCCGCCTTACAGTGAATTAGGTGGACGATTTACATCTCTGCCGGGATTAGGTGTAATCGGGCGACGAGTCTTGGGGGTGTATTTATGGATTGTCGCTGTACAAGAACTGATCAGTCTGTTGCAAGCGGTTGTTTTCGTTTGAAAAGGTTGGGCATCGCCAGCATATACGGCGAAGTTCCGCCTACTATGTGTTGGACTTGCCGTGCTACGCACGGAGATTATCCGACAGCCGGTTGCTGAAGCATCTCACAACAGATTAGGCCTCTGGAGGCTGTTGTCTTGCGCCCCGTCGTCTAGATTGCGACAGGATGAAACCCACGCTTTCGTCCGTACTCAGTCAGCATCTGGAGCCTTTCCTTGCTGATCACAAGATCCCGCCGTATCAGCTGAATGCGCTGAAGTCCTATAGAGCCTGCCGCACGCCGCTGCTTGGTAGCCACAGCCGGTATTGTGAGAACGGTCACCTGATGGGCGTGTGGTACAGCAGTTGCAAGCGGCGTGGTTGTGCACAGTGCCAGGGCCTGTCGAATGCACGCTGGCTTGCGGCGCAGAAGGAACGACTCCTGTCGGTCACTCACCACCATTGGATATTCACACTACCCCACGATTTGCTGGATCTGTGGCGTTACAACCGAGCCATTTTCCAGGACGTGCTGTTTCGCGCCGTTGCCGGCGTTCTGACGACGCTCAGCCGTGACCCTAAATACCTGGGGGCTCAGCCTGGTTTTGTGCTGACGCTCCACACCTGGGGTCGGAACCTGAGTTTGCATCCACACATTCATTGCCTGATAACCCATGGAGGCCTGCGTGATGGTGAATGGATCGAGCCGAGGAAGTCGGTTTTGTTTCCCGCCCGTGTGATGATGCAACTGTTCCGTCGTTCCTGGCGAAGAGCAGCCGGGCGGCCAGGAGGTTAGAGTAATGATCTCAAACAAGGATTCTGCCGAAGGGCTTCTAGTGTAGTGCGTCATTCTGTTTGGAACTTAATCGGCGATTTGCCCGAACGACCTTTTCAAGAATGTC
>JAQBUI010000150.1 GCA_027624035.1 Pseudomonadota bacterium
GCCGGTTAATGCCGCGTCCGTTCCCGACATACTCACGGTGTTGAGTGCGCCGGGGCTGGTGACTGCCTGTAATGAACTGGTGGGTGAGAACTGGGCCATCGTCCCCTATACCCATAACACCCCGTTCCTGAGCGGTTCCAATGATCAGCACTGGCACAAGGACGATAATGGCCCGTTGAATGGTCGTAAACAGCGCCACCATCAGGCGGTTCAGATTGAGATGCTGTATTACCCGCAGGCGGTCACGTCGGACATGGGTCCCACGGCGACCATCCCTTACTCTCACTACTGGACGTTCAACCATGAAGAGAATCAGGACAACTTTGCTGGTGCCGATCATATGGACTTTGCCTACCAGTTGAATGGCATGGAGCGGCACGCGGTCAGTGGGCCCCATTCGGAGTACGCCAGGGATGAAATCGTTGAGAGGCGGACCGCCCACGACCTTCGGATGCGGCAAGCGGTCGCCGATACGGGCTGGCCGCTCGTGACCCCGTACGAGGTAGCACCACTTTCGGCAGGCAGCGTTGTACTGTACTCCCACAACCTGTTCCACCGGGGCAATCATCGCCGGGACGAGTGGCAGAACTGGCGCCAGCGGCCGAGATTCATGTGGCGGTTCTGGCTGTATCGAACCACCGAGCCAGCCTGTCAGCGTGGCGTAACCCGGCGAGAACCGGTTGCCTGGACCGAGGTCGTGGATGAACTGACGGGCGTCGATCTGGCAGGCGTTTCAGCGGATGTTACTGCGATCTGGGATCACCAGTATCACTGGCTGCAGACGGGTGAAACACTAAAGGTGCCCGATGCGCAAGTTGGAGTCCTTGCCGATGCACTCGGCAGCCAGCTCTGGGCCAGAGGTGAGCAGGCAGAGCCAGAGCGCATTGGCGCGGCGTATCGACTGGCGTCAATGTCTGGGAAGGTGGCGGTTCATCATCTTGAGAAGGCACTGTACAGCGAGCGGGAAAGTGTGCGTCGTGCGGCGAGCTACGGGTTTGCCGCGCTGGGCAGCGATGCCACGGATACGTTACTGACCGCGATAGAGTCTCCCCGCAAGTGGGTGCGTCGGGCAGCCGCGTTCGGGCTGGGTGATGCTGCAGACCTGCAACCCGCTGTCCTTGACAGGCTGCGTCACTGCCTGCTCAATGATGAATCCGTCTTTGTTCGTTCCGTGTCCGCCGGAGCGATGGGCTGCCTCGGGCGCCGCGCCATTGGGCACGGCGTTGGCGACCGCTGGATCAGCCAGTGTGTGGAAGCCCTGGTGCAGAGCCTTGATCAGGAGGACAACCGTCCGGGGATGGACCGCGCCCAGAAGCGGAGCATCAAGTTCGTGCGGCCCACTGATGACTGTGATATCTGTGAGGGCATCGGTGTGGACTATGGTTTCGATCGATTTGCGCCGGTTCGTTCCGCGGTTCGCGAGAATGCGCTCTGGTCGCTGGTGATCCTCTGCTCACACGGCACTCGCGTACTGGGAGAATCTCTGCCGCGATTGCTCGATGCCCTCGAGCAGGTCATAGAGCATGATCCGAATGTTTTTAGTGTGGGGCTCGCTCTGGACGCGCTCAATCGTTTGGCGAACGCCATGTCAAAAGAGGGTCTGGGGACTGAATCGCTGGACCGGGTTCAGACGCTGCTGCGGGGGTTGCCGCTCCGGAACTGGGAGTCCCTGCTGCGCACGGGTTTTGAGGAAGCGGACCTGAACCGGGTTCGGCAATGGGACAGCAAGGACCAGGGAGGCCTGGACCCTGGCAATTGATATGACAGCCAGCGACACATCTCTGCCACCCAGATGAGGGATGATGCCATCGTACTGGTCCGCCCAGAAGGGGCAGCTCTTGCAACCCTCCTCCCAGTCAGGTCCGTACATGAAGTGCACAATGATCAACTGGCCTCGTCCTGAGAACAGTTCGGAGAGTTTCACGGGACATCCGGACCATCGAACGTGTAGTCCTCATAGACATTTCGCCACGGCATGGCTCGTCTTGCGGCCGAGACTTCATCCCTCAGTCGAGTCAGATCTTTTGCTTTCTCCATGAGGGCAACTCGAATGGCTAACCATTCGTCATCTCCAACCACTTCATTCATTGCAACTCCCCCTTCCCTGCGTGGGTCGCTAGGTGTGCATATCGATGACGGCTCGCAGTCGCGGGTCGGCGCCGAACTCCGTAAACGGTACCTGGTCGTCCAGAAGTCTGGTGACCTCTTTGGCGGAGAGGTGCCTTCTGGCGTCTTCGAGCAATGGCACCGTTGATTCAACGTTTCTCGTCGCACCCAGGTGCCCACCGGCGCGCCAGGCGTAAATCAGGGCGTTGCGCAAGCCCTGTCCTGCGTCAATGGCCTCCTGGGCATACTGTTCTGCCAGATCGTAGTGCTCCTGAAGCATGCAAAGGCAGGCCAATTCGCCGAGGTGTCCGAGTTCCTGGCTGTCGCGTGCCCAGGTTGCATAGCGTTCTGCGGCAATCACGATCTTGTCACGATCGGTTCCGGCAGCGATGACGGGTGTTTGCTCAAGAATGCCTTCCCACCCAAGTCGCTCGTCGTCGCTATCCGGTTGTCCACGCAGTTCTTCGAGCATGCCTCGGAGCAGCACGGTGAAGCGCTCCACGTCGGCATCAGATCCCTCGCGGGCTGCACGTATGAGCAGATTCCTGGCCAGGAACATACGATCCTGTCGATTGTCCTGGACTGCAGGCACTGACCGGACGCAGTCTTCCATACGTCGGTAGAGTTCCTCTTCTCGTCCGGCATTGTCCCAGCGCCACCACAGTGACGGATTGATGAGGGCTCTGGTCTGCTGTTCTGCACCACAGCTTTCACGTACCCAGTCGAAGTACGCTTCGTGGGCGTGGATGACTTCGTCATCGGAGAAATGTTTGACCGAGACGCCCATCAGGATCAGCCGATCCTCCGACGCCCAACAGCGGTCGTCCGTGGTGAGTCCGGGTTGTTTCAGAAATGCTTCCAGCAGATCGAGCCGCGCTGACTCGTCAGCGAGTTCGTAGATGGTCTGAAACGCGGCGCGATCAAGCACCGTGACGTCCGCTTCGGACGCGAGACTGGTGGCAAGGTTCGCGGCCTGAACGATCAAGTGCTCTCGATCGATCCGATCGCCGCCGGAGTTCCTGAAGTCATCCAGAAGTTCGCCTATACGTGCAAGTGATTTGTCGATGATGGCGGCGCGAGCCTGGGTGTAGGTCTCGCCGGTGTGGGTCATGCGGTCACGCACGACTTTTTTGAAGTCACGTTTGGCAGTCATGCCATCCTCCTTTTCAGTCGCGTTGTTCTCTCCCGGCAGGGAACAACAGTAAGCAAGGATGCATGGTTGGCTGACCCGAGAATCCACTTCCCTTCGCCCCACGTGAACGCCTGCCGGGCGGTTGCTCACTGGGCTTGGCGCTGGGTCACGCCTTGGTTCTGAATCTAGTACCGTCGATGTGCTTTGTCAAACGGAGGGTGGCTCGTAGGGGCCAGTGGTCTTCTTTGTCTCGAGGTAGCGTACCGGCATAGAGGATCGAGCTTACGTCGGGTATTGCCGGGCCGTGATCGGTGTAAAGGTCATGATCTCGCCGCCGCGCGCTGCTGCCCCCGGCAACAGGTCCTGCTTGAGAGCCAGTATCAATAGTAATACTATGTTGTAGTGGCCAATGTAGAGAAAATTCTTACGGAAATGAGGTCGAATCCGAAAAGTATTCGGTTCAATGACCTCAGAAAGGTATGTGAAACGTATTTCGGTCCTGCATCGCAAAATTCTACCAGCCACTGTGTATTCAAAACGCCCTGGCAAGGAGACCCAAGGGTAAACATCCAAAGTAAGAAGGGTATGGCGAAAGCGTACCAGGTGAAGCAGGTCCTTTTAGCCATAGATCGTTTGGAGCTGGACGATGGTAACTGAAACAGATAAATATACTTATCGGGTAACTTGGTCCGAGGAGGATGAAGAGTTCGTTGGGCTGTGTGCAGAATTTCCGAGCCTGAGTTGGTTGGCTGAGAGCCCGGAAGGAGCGCTGAAGGGAATCCGAAAAGTTGTTCGCGCATGCATTAAAGACATGACTGATGACGGCGAAGACATTCCAAGGGCGATCGCTACAAAAAACTACAGTGGCAAGTTTATGGTACGTGTTCCTCCAGACGTACATCGCAGACTGGCTGTTAAGGCAGCTGAGTCTGGTGTCAGTCTCAATAGAGTTGCAAGTGCCAAGTTGGCCCAATAGGCATATACCAAAACTATATGGGACAGCAAGGACCAGGGAGGCCTGCGCCATGGCAATTGATCATGACAAGCTAAAAAGTTACTCCGCGACCGTCTGGCGTTACAAAATGGGCGAGATGGTGTCGCTGATGATCCACCTGGGTGATCGGCTCGGACTGTACAAAGCCCTGCAGGGTCTTGGCCCTGTGAGCGCCGCGACGCTGGCAGAAAAGACCGGCTATAAAGAACGGTGGCTGCTGGAATGGCTGCGTGGCCAGGCGGCCGCTCGGCTGCTCGAGTATCACGACCCGGACCGGTTTGAGTTGTCTGTGGAAGGCGCGATGGTGCTGGCGGATGAAGATCGAGGCACCGCCTTTTCGGCGGGCGCGTTCTCCGGCCCGATGGAAACCGCGGCCATTGCAAAACTGGCGGAGGCGTTTACCACAGGCATCGGCCTGACTTACGAGGAACTGGGCCCCAATGCAGCCCATCGGACGGAACGGATGCTCGGCCCGTGGGTTCGGGAAAAACTGGTCCCGGAGATCATCCCGGCGTTGGAGGGTGTTTCCGAGAAGCTGGAGCGCGGCGCGGTGGTGGCGGACGTCGGCTGTGGTGGTGGCGTCGCGCTGACCACGATGGCAAGGGCCTTCCCGAACTCCGAGTTCCACGGCTTTGACCCCAACTCACATGCCATCGCCAACTGTGAACAGCGTGCGGCGGCGCTTGGCCTCGGCAACCTCAGGGCATTTGTCGCCCGGGGCGAGGACATGCCTGACGATACCTATGACTTTGTACTGTCCTTCGACTGTATTCATGATATGACGCACCCGGATGTGGTGATCAGCGCCATTCGCCGCACCCTCCGGCCGGACGGTACCTGGCTCATCAAGGATATCCGCAGTCATGCTGACTTCGGCGAGAACCTGGAGAAGAACCCGATGCTGGCCCTGATG
>JAQBUI010000151.1 GCA_027624035.1 Pseudomonadota bacterium
ACGCGAACGGTGACCTGCAGCCGCAGTCCTGGCAGGCAGAGAACGTCACCACCAATATCATCGGCTATGAATCAACCGGTGGTGTGCTGGGCATCGGCCTTGCCGACCCCGGTTGTGGTTACGGTTTTGCCGGTGGGCACAATAGCTGGGCCGGTGTGCGTCAGACGTCCGAGAACACGCCTCATAATCCGCCGTTCAATATTCCTGAAGGGAGTGATGGATTCCGGAGCGGTTACTCGGCCTACACGGATCTGAACAAGCCGGGCAACTTCCTGAATGGCATGCTGCACCCGCACAGTCTGGGTCTGACGTCCTGGGATGATGATCACAACTGCATCATGTCTCTTTCCGACTTCCAGGACATGCAGGCCGAATCCGATGCCAACAAGGGTATGGCCTACTTTGAGTACGAGTTCAATGACTACCTGAAGTTCAGAGGTGAGATCGTGGTCTCGCTGAATGACTACAACACCCGTGACGTGACCTCAGGTCTGGATGAGCTGGACGCCAACCAGCTTGCGGCCGGGTCCCCGTTTGTGATTGGTGAGAATCCCGGTAACCCGTTCCGCGCCTTCGCGGACGGTTCGTCGCTACTGGGCTATTCCGGTGGCAATACGTACGGCCGTCTTGACTGGACCGACACCAACGGCAACGGCCTGTACGACTACGGTGTCGAACCCGGTGAAGCCTACATCTTTGCCCAGGACGCCAACGGCGACGGCATCCCGGATCGTGACTGGGACGGGGACGGCATTGCCGACCTGAGCGCTCAGGGTGAGGTGTTTGCGGTGCCGGTCTTGCTGTCGGCCACTGAGGACTCCGACGGCGACGGTCTGGCGGATCGCTTCGACCAGGATATGCTGGGCAGTGGCGGCGTGCGTCTGTTCGAGGACGTTCGACTGCGTGACCAGCTCAACGCCAACCCGAAGAACCCGCGCAACAACAACGTGGACTGGCTCCATGCTGATGGCGAGTTCGGTGGGCTTTACTACAAGCGTCGATTCATCCGTGACAACGTCCGCCTGCGTCTGGGTGGAGAGCTGGCCATTCCCAACACGGACTGGATTGTCGATGCGGACTATATCTGGACCTCCGGCAAGCGGGTGAACAACTATCCGGAACCGGAGCTGGCAAATTTCGTGAAAGCCCTGCGTTGCCAGGGTGACACCAACGCCGATTCCTGCTGGAACCCGTTCACGACGTCCTACCTGGCTTACACCGAAGATGGTCAGTTGATCGGTGACGAGTCCATCTCGTTCCCTGATCAGAATGACCCGGGCTATACGCCTCCGGACGACCCTGCGGTGAACACCGAACTGGAATATCGTCTGGCGGGTTTGATCATGCAGTACAATCAGCAGGACTTGAGCATGCAACTGCTGGACGTGATTGCGTCCACCGGTTCGCTGTTTGACCTGCCTTACAACGACATGCCGGTAGGCTTCGCCATTGGTTACCATCATCGTGTGGAAGGTGAGGAGTTCAAGCCGAACGCCTCGAACCAGACCGCAATTGGCGGTGGCAAGCGGGGTCTGCGGGTATCCGAGCAGACCACGGATGCCGTCTTTGCGGAACTTCAGTTGCCGCTTCTTGAGCACGAGAAGTGGGGCCAGATGGAGCTTCAGCTGGCGGCTCGTTACTCGGAGATCGAAACAGTGGGTATCGTAGGCCAGACGGGTGTCGCGAAGTTTGATACCACGATCCCCAAGGTCGCGCTGCGCTACGCCCCGACCGACTGGCTGGCGTTCCGCGCCAGTATGACGGAAGGCTTTGTAACGCCGGGTCTGTATGCCATGTTTGGGACGCCGCTCCAGTATTCTGGCCCAGGCACCCAGGGTGGTGGTATTCGCGCTGTTCAGGATTACCTGTGCGACGAGATGCCGGACCTGCCTGACTGTTCGGTTCGCAACAACTTCAGTGGTGTCGTACCCGGTGTTCTCACCGGTAGTGCCCCGAACAACAGTCTGGGTGCTGAAACCTCCGATCTGGTGAACGCCGGCTTCTCGCTGCGTCTGCTGGAAGGTGACATGACGATCGATCTGGACTGGACCAACGTCAAGTTTAACGGTCGTGTAGAACAGATCGGTGCGGTCACCAACGTGGCCTCCAACCAGATCGGCTTTTCTGACTATGTCCAGAATGCCTGCGGTGGCTTTGGCTTTGCAGCCGGCCACACCAACTGGGATAACCCTCCGACCGCGGACTCGACCCCGGAAGAGCTTGCACTCCAGGGCTTGACGGACCAGCAGTATCGAGACCTGATCGGACCGGAAGCAGCAGAATGTCGCTTACAGGCGGCCATCAGCTGGGTGAACACAGACGCCAAGGGTGGTCTGGGTGAAACTGGTATTGGTGGTGCGGCGCTGGTTCGTGGCCTCGGTCCCAATGGTCTGCAGTTGACCGTGGCTGAAGAGCCATGGGTACAGCAGGGCGAGCAGGAGACCGAAACGCTGATTTACGCCATGCGCTATCGTTTCGACGGTGAGCAGATTCCGTTTATCGGCGGTGACTACGGCAGCTTTGCAGTGAACTTCAGCGCCACGCAGATGCTCAAGCAGAGCATCATCCGCTACACCCAGACCGATTGTCTGGCGGACCTGCGCAGTGACCTGGGCCTGTGCCCCGGTGACAACCTGGCAGCCGGCATCAAGGTGGACGGGGTTGGTAACCGTAATGCATCTCAAGGTTTCGAGAATGGCGTTAATGGCCTTCAGGAACTGATGCGTCCGCTGGCTCCGACGCCGGAATGGCGTTTGAATGTTGGCTTGCGCTGGTTCATGGGTGCACATACGGCCCAGTTGTCCGCCAACTGGCATGATTCCGTCAGGAACACCATGCCGTTCTGGGACCAGGCCGTGGAACGTGGCCTGATCTCGGCAACCGCCAGTGGCGGTCGGTCGGGTGACGAGATCTGTGCACGCCACCCGAGTGAGGTGTGTGAGTTCCCGGCGGAAGCCTACTGGAATGCCAGCTACAGCTACAACAGGCCGGATTTCATGGGTGCCAACTGGAACATCAACGTGGCCATCCGTAATCTGTTTGATAATATGCCCACGCCGCAGACAATGCCGGCCGGACATGAAGGTTATCTGGACAACATTATGGGTCGCACCGGTTATGTCCGTCTGACCATGAGTCTGTAAACAGACGATCGAGCGAGCGGTGGCGTTATCGCCGCTCGCAGGTTGTCTGGGTATTAAAATTAAAAGGTTAGAAGTAATAGAAAAGCAGCGACTCCGGTCGCTGCTTTTTTTTTGAGTGATGAACCCGGTTAGCATGTCTTGAGACTCACAGTCAGAGGGGGCAAAGTGGCTCACTGTTCCAGTCGATCCAGTCGATCCAGTCGAGATGATCGAATGATGATGCATCAAGCGATTCTGAAGTTTTTTGTGTTGATTGCTCTTGCGGGCTGCGGTGGTGGTGGTGGCGGTGGTGGCACAACCCCACCTCCGGGCGGCGGCAACCCACCCACGGCCAGCGTCGAACCGGAATTCACCGACGCGACAGACACCGCCGGACTGCCTGACGAGGTCTATCAGTTCGCGGGGGGCGAGCCCTCGACCAATGCCTCTGGCCTTGCTGCCGGCGACTATGATGCAGATGGAGACATAGACCTTTACGTCACCATGGGTTCGAACGGCCGCAATCGTCTCTATCAGAATCAGGGCGACGGAACTTACCTGGATGTTGCCGCCGCTGCGGGGGTCGATCTCGAGCACAATGGCGCCGGCCCTGCGCTTGCCGACTATGATGGTGATGGGGACCTTGATCTGTTTGTTGGCGCCATCGAGGGTGATCCCACCTACCTGATGCGCAATGACGGGGGGGTCTTTACCGACGTGACCGCGACCTCCGGGTTGGTGATCACCCGCCCGAACACCTATTCCGTGGCGTTTGGAGACTATGATCAGGACGGCGACCTGGATATCGCCATGGCGCACTGGGGGTATTCACAGGAGCCCGCCAATACCGAAACCCTGTGGCGAAACAACGGTGATGGCACCTTTGAAAACGTCAGCATTCCATCGGGTGTGCACGAGTTCCTGGTCCGGTCGAGCAACACGCCCGGGGTATGGGACTCCAGCTTCACGCCCAACTGGAGTGATATCGATGGTGATGGCGACATTGACCTGCTGATCGCGGAAGACTTTGGCGTGAGCCAGGTGCTGATTAACAACGGCGATGGTACTTTCTCCAATGGTACTGACCGCGACGTGATCACCGATGACAGCGGCATGGGTGCGGCCGTTGGCGACTATGACAACGATGGAGATATGGACTGGTTTGTCACCTCCATCCATGGAGAATTCACGGGCCTGCCATCACAAACTGGCAACCGGCTGTATCGGAACAACGGCAATGGCGTATTTGAGGACGTGACCGAGGCCGCTGGTGTGCGCCAGGGGTACTGGGGCTGGGGCGCCTGTTTCGCAGATTTCGACAACGACGGCCATCTGGATATCTTCCACGTGAATGGCTGGCCGGAGAACTCCGAAGACCATCCTGTGGTGTTCTACCACTCAAATGGTGATGGCACCTTTACAGAAAGGGCAGAGGTCGTGGGCCTGACGGACACCGGCATGGGCCGGGGCGTCGCCTGCTACGATGCCGACCGGGATGGTGATCTGGACATTACGCTCACCAATGTCGGGCGAGGGCATCTGCGTCATTTCCGGAATATTACCGACAACGATCATCATTATCTGAGCGTTCGGCTGCAGAGCAACACGGCGAATCGCCACGGTGTAGGCGCCTGGATTACCGTCACAACTGACGATCTGACCCAGGTGCGTGAGGTCCGGGCGGGCAATAACTATGTCTCCCAGAATCCGATCGAAGCACACTTTGGTCTTGCCGATGCGACGACGGCAGATGTGGAAGTTCGCTGGCCGAATGGCAGCGTGCTGAGCGTGACCGGGGTAGCCGCTGACCAGCAGCAGGTGCTCACCCAGACTGTCTCCTCGCCGAGGCTGGTGGTGGACCAGGGGATGGGCGGCGGCCTGTATGGTGAGGGCGAGGTCATTGCCATCGAGGCGCTGCCCGCCGCGCCGCACTATTACTTCAGCCACTGGACCAGCAACGGTGGCGGCAGTTTTGCTGATGCCA
>JAQBUI010000055.1 GCA_027624035.1 Pseudomonadota bacterium
GTCCAATCAGGCCGTCACGCCCGCCTCAACTCAGCGGCATTTAGCCGCGCTTTTGGACCAGCGTTAACAGCATTGAAGACGCGGAGTCGATCCGATCGCCATAGTGGAGGTAGATCCATCCATTCTGCTCATAGTCGGGATGGATCGCGATGTCCAGTAACCAGCCCAGCCCCAGGTTGATCTGGCGTAGCTTCAATGAATCACCAAACCCGCCTGGCGTTCCCTTGATGAGTTCCGATTGCCAGCCATCGGCGCCGATGATTGAGATGCCCCTCTCTTTCTCTGTTAGTAAAAAAGATCCATCGGGAAGCGCCGTAATCGAAAACACTAGTGGGTCAAGGTCATCGGCAAACAATTCCACGCGGAAGTCATGCAGCTCTGAATGGAAGACCTCCTCAGGAAGAGTGATGCCCTCAAAAGACAGTTGGCCCGGGCTGAAGTTCTGACGCTTTTCCGCCACCAGGATGGCGAGGTTCGAGATGTGTGCTTCCTCGAGTGATCCGGCCCACGCAGGCATTCCCGCAGCGGGTTTGCCGGCCCGGATGACCTCGCGAATCTCGTCAACCGTATCGCCATACTGTAACGGACGTCCGACGAGTGCCGGGCCCTGAGGCGCGCCCTCCAGATTATCACCATGACAGATTGCGCACTTGTCCCGGTACATCTGAAAAAACGGTTCAACCCGATCCGGCAGGAACCTGTAACCCGCCACTGGTATCAAAACCAGAATAGAAAACGTCCCCATGACGATCAGCCACTTGATGGTCTTGCCAGTCGCAGCCTGGTCAGGATCGTTCATTGGTGGCGTGTCACAGCGAGTGACCAGGGTGCCAGGAAGAAGACCAGCAATGGCGTCAACGTCATGCCAAAATACAGCGCTACCCGGAAGACTTCTGCCCCTGCACTGAAGTAACCGTCCAGAAACAGCCCGTACACGCAGGCGATGACAAACAGCAGCCAGAACACGATGATCCCCAGCAACTCGCTGATCCCAAGTATCCTGCGCCTCAGAAGGTCTCCACCGAGGTATACCACTGCGACAATGACCATCAGTGTTCCCAGATAGATGTGAGCCTCACCGAACAGTGTGGGCAAAACACCGGTTCCCACCAGAATGATCAGGCCGGACACGTAGAAGATTAGTGCGAACAGACCAATCGACAGGACATCGGCGAACAACACGTACAGGGCCTGAATTGCCGCGAGCAACGCGAGCAGCGCCAGTAATCGTACCGACAGGACGAACAGAGATGCCACCAGCTCAATTCCACTGGTGGCCCTGAAGTAGTCAATCAGGAAATGCTTGACGATCAGCAGTGGTTCGATGAAACCCTGGACCAGCGGTGCAGCCAGCCAGGCGCTGGCACCGATGATAGCAACACCCAGGGTCAGCCCGACAAAGGATACGCCCAGTTTCATGGTCGTTAGCCAACCGATGCCAACCGGGCGTGTGGCATCAAAGGTGCTCACATGGGCGGTACCGTTGCGCAGGTGAACTCCGAAAGTCGGCGTACACAGGATGAATGGCACGGTGATCAGATTTGCTGAGAGCCACCAGGCGATCTCGGAATCGGCCAGATTGCTGATCAGCCACAAGGATGGCAGACAAGCGGCAATGATCAGGCTCCATACCAAAGCAGGCATGGTCCTGCTCATGATCTCTGCCCAGAGTTCTGCGAGTCTGGCGTTGCGTGTGGGGCAGTTGGTCATGTATAGCTCTGCAAACCAGTCCGCACCGACCGGTTTGCCCGTCGAACCCAGTCCGATACCTGTCTCGCCGTGTCTCTGCCTGATGACGCCAGCAACGGTCACTGCCACAGCGGCTACTGACACAGCCACGAAGGCAAGGTAGTCCACCGGGTATAACGTATATGTCCAGAAGAAGCCGTCCACGTCGTCAAGGAATGCATCCTCATGGAAATGCAGGAAGTAGTAGAGAAAAACCCATGCAAAGAGGTAGGCAAGAGTCCAGGAGAAGAACTTTGCAGGGCCTTTGCTCGTGGACCACCAACTGGCGGTAAGGCAGATCAGGGTGACCGGAATGATCGCCAATGACCCCAGCAGGACAAACGGCGGCATGTCGTACACGAGCTTTCCCAGGGCGACGGGTATGAAGTACATCAGCCAGCAGGCAACCGATTTAAAACCCATCGGAATCAACACCAGCAGCCAGTTCGGTACCGGATGGGAAAAGCCGACCCGAAACGGGAATCCTTCTATATTCTGCTGTCCCAGGTTGTAGGTCGACAGCAGGGCAAGAGCGGCGATGGTGTGAATCCAGCTGCGCAGGCCGATGGCCGTCATTTCGCTCACATGTGCCTGGTTTTCAAAGACCAGAACCGGCACCGCGCAGAGCGCGAGCGTGATTCCAAGGCGAAGCAGGAATCCTCGCCACATGAGCATCGATTGCTCCCACAGCATGATGGCGACGATGTCCCTCATTGCTGGTTGACGTCACCCGACGAGTGACGTCCGACTCGTGCGATGAAAACCTCCATCAGGTTCGCCCTGCGTGTGTGGGTCACAGTACCACCGATGGTCGCGATGGAGTCGGCAAGCTGATCGGGAGTAACTGCATGTACGACCTCCAGGTGGTCAGCACTTTCGTCGATCGATAGCACCGTGTTCATCAGGGTCTTTTGAATCATGGGTGTCCTGGATTCAGTCAACGGGTGTCCGGAATCGATGGATGTCCTGGATTTATTTGATGGGTGTCCTGGATTCGGGTGGGTGTCCTGAATGAGTGGGTGTCCTGAGTTGATGGTCAACGGGTGTCCGGAATCGATGGATGTCCTGGACCCATTTGTCCTGGACCCATTTGATGGGTGTCCTGAATTTGATGGGTGTCCTGAATTTGATGGGTGTCCTGGAATGATGGGTGTCCTGAAATGGATGGTGCTCTTGAAGTGATGGTCCTGGATGTTCTGCAGGCTATCGTCGAGCGCTATTCGTCCCGAGTCGATCATCGTGATGTGGTCAGACATGCGTTCCACTTCATCGAGCAGGTGTGACGAGAAGATCACCGTGCGACCTTCCTGCCGGACTGTCCTGACGATGGCATCGAGGATGTCCTCGCGCACCACCACATCAAGGCCGGACGAGGGCTCGTCAAGGATCAGCAACCTCGGCCGGTAGGCGACTGCAACGATCAGCCCTGCCTGGGCCCGCATACCGGACGACAGGTCAGAAACCTTGCGGCTATCATCCAGTTGGAATGTGTCGAGCAACTCCTGCGCGTAGTCACTGTCCCACGCCGGGAAATAGGCCCGGGTATAGCGCATGAGCTGACGAACAGTCATCCACTCGGGAAGTTCCCGCTTCTCGGATAGATAGCCGACATTGGAAAGCACTTCGATGGAATCAATTGCCGGATCATGGCCAAAGACCCGTACCGACCCTGTCTGCGCCCGCAACAGGCCCATCAGGTGCTTGATAAAAGTCGTCTTGCCCGCGCCGTTGACTCCTACCAGGCCATAGACCAGGCCTTCTTGTGCGCCGAAGTTCACATCGTCAAGCGCCAGTTTGTCACCGAACTGGCGGCTCAGGTGCTGCACTTCCACAATGGTCGCTACCAAATCATCCCCCTTTTACGAACCGGATCTGATGACGATGATGATCGCCCCGGCGCCGCGACCCTTCATCACGGTGCTGCCGTTCTTATGCGCACATCGGTGGGGTTTCCGGATGTTACGAATCCACCAGACGGAATCTGGTCACGCGGGCAGTCATCAGCAGGTCGCAAGCGCTTGTGTGTCTGTCAGACAGCGATGCGCGAATCGCTTGAACGCGCTCGCTGTACCGAAAATCTTGCCATCAGTTACCCCCCGTGGCGAGCGGACAGGTACGCCAGGCTGATCATCGCGACACTGGCTGAGCTCGATTGGTGTGGCCCAACCGGGTCCTGACCAGACTGGAGACGCCGTCATAGTCATGACGTTAGCCGAGTAGCTGGCTGAAAGTAAAGTGTCGGGTTTTACCGAAATCTCCTGTAACTGCCGTGTCCTGATGAGGCACTCTGGCCAGAGTGCCACTTCGATACTTTTGCTTCGACCTCCTGCTCCGACCTGCTGCTCCGACCCTCACTCTTCGGAGCAGGGGGTCGGAGCAGGGGTCGGAAATCGACACCGGGAACCCGGAAACACTGCAGCGGCTATTGCGAGAAGCGACTGACCGGTACCTTGAAGACAATGCCGGTGCGCGGAAGGAGTCGGTGCGCCAGCAGATCAGGCCGATCTCTGAAGCCGCCATCAAGGCGCTGACAACGGTATTAATCGGCCCGCAGCAACTGGTCTACCAGGTGCCGGATTCGGCTGGCAAGTCGTCGTACAGAATCGAGGTAGAGGGTTCTGACATGAGCTGTAACTGCAAGGGATTCACCTATCGTGGCATGTGCCGTCATGTTCGCGACCTGAAGCAGGCGATGGTCGCAGATGGCAAGATCCCTGACCAGTATCGGTTGCTGGACTGATCAGGTTGGTACAGATAGTTGTCGGCCAGGCGTTGACAACGATGTTGACGAGCCAACAGTAACTCCACTATTCGACCTGGATGGCAATAAGTTATCCCCACCGCACCGGCATCACCATCGACTCGAACGGTTTGCCGCGGGAGGTCGCGGACCCCGCACCCAGACTGGGCGCCGGCCGGTTGCCACCGGCGGGTGTAGTGCTTCTTTATCAGTGGTTTAGCGTATCCAGGTGTGTGATGAAACCGGCCTTCAGGCTTGATATAGGTCATACCCGGCCGACCGATTGCCTCCTATCATGACGGCTTGTGCTCCGGGGGTAAACGGCGATGGTGGAACGCAGGGCGGGCAGGCTTCGTGTTGACGCGGTGGGCGAGTGGCGATCACCGCTTTCCGGGTCTGTGGGCGCCCTGCTGCTGTTCACAGGTGTTTCCGGGTTACTGATTTATTTGCTGCCATTTAGCATTTTCAGCCAGTTGTCGGTACTGATGCATACGATTATCGGCGTCCTGATGTTGCCACTGGTGGTCTGGTTTGTGATCCGGCACTGGCTCAGACGCCGCCGGGGCAACTTCTCACACTATCAGTTGCTGGGTTATCTGTCGCTCGCGGTTCTGTCCATCTGTATCGCAAGCGGGCTGGTGCTCTCGTGGCAGGGCGTTTTCGAGACCAGAATCAATTACTCCTGGGATACAGCACATTTGATCACGGGTCTCGCCCTGATCGTGTTCCTGCTGATCCATCTGTTAACGGTCGTGATCAGGAAGACGACCGGCGCCCAGCAGGAGGTCCGGGCGGCCCAGCGTCGCTATGGTGGCTTCAGCGTTGCGGGCACTGTCGCTCTGGTCATGCTGACGGGGCTCTGGACGCTGCCCCTGGACAGCGGCTCAGGCTACCGGTCATTCGCACCGGACTACAACTGGTCTTTCGGTGAAGACCGCCCCTTTGCCCCGAGTCTGTCGCGGCTGGACTATTCGGCTCTCTCGACGGAGATGGCGGGCAATGTGGGGAAGCTGCTGGCCCCGGATCAGGCCCGGCAATTCGAGCAAAGCTATGCCCGGCAACAGGACCCGACGACGGGCCTGACGCAGAGAGTCCAGCTGAGCCTTGGTTCTCTCGGCCCTGGCCCTGGCGTCCTGCAGGAGATCGAGGCCATCCTGGAACAATCGGTAGACTGGATTCGCCAGCAGGGCGCGATTGAACCGGCGGCGCTCGCGGGTTCCCAGAGCTGTGGCGTCAGTGGCTGTCATCAGCAGATCTATGAAGAATGGCTGCCCAGTGCTCATCGCTATTCTTCGATGGACGACATGTTTCAGAAGGTACAGGTCATGATGGCGGCAGAGACTTCGCCCGAGCACACGCGCTTCTGTGCGGGCTGCCATGATCCGATCTCACTGTTTGCCGGGGCGAAAAATGCAGGCAACATCACCCTCAGCGCCGATGGCTCCAACGAGGGGATCTCGTGCCTCGCCTGCCACAGCATCGTGCAGGCGGACGTCCAGGGTAATGGTGACTATACCGTCGGGTTGCCCGAGCGGTATCTGTTCGAGGCCGAACAAAGCGGCCTTACGCAACTGGCCAGCCACTTTCTGATGCGCACCTATCCCGAGCAACATATCGCCTCGTTGGCGCGGCCGCTGTACAAGACCGAAGAGATGTGTGCCGCCTGCCACAAGCAATACATGGACAAGGAAGTGAATACCGACATTGGCAAGGTCCAGGGTCAGAACCAGTACGATAGCTGGAAGAACTCGAGGTGGTATCACGAAGGCGACCCGGAGCGGACCATTGGTTGCCGTGAATGCCACATGCCACTACAGGATGGGAACGATCCCGCGAGGGGTGATGCCACTGACTACAATCGAACGCCTGACGATGAGCAACATCGCAGCCACCGGTTTCTGGCCAGCAACCAGTACATCCCGACTCTGCAGAACCTGGAAGGTGCGGCGTTGCATGTGGAACTGACCGAGAAGTGGTTGCGTGGAGAGATCGAAATCCCCGAAATTGCGGACAAGTGGACTGAAGGTCCTGTGGTCCGTCTCGACATCCTGGCTCCGGAGACGATCAAGCCAGATGAGGAACTGTCGCTCCGGGTCGTGCTCACCAACAACAAGACCGGTCACGACTTCCCGACGGGGCCGCTCGATATGATCGAGAGCTGGATTGAAATCAAGGTGACCGACGAGGCGGGTCAGGTGATCTATCATACTGGTGCCGTCAACGAGGATGGTACGGTCGCCGACTCGCAGGTGGTGTTCAGGTCCGACGGCTTCGATCGGCAGGGCAAGCTGATCGACCGGCACAATCTATGGGACCTGGTCGGTGCCAGCTACAAGCGGTCCATGTACCCTGGGGTGACTGATGCGGTGGAGGTCCGGTTCCGCTGCCCCTCCATGAGTCGTCCGCGAGTCGTTGGTGATGATGGCGAGGGTAAAAGAACCGCTACCTTCGCCATGCCGGCTGCCGGGTCTACGTTAGCCAGCCAGCTCAAGGTGACGGCCACGCTCTGGTATCGCAAAGCGAATCCGGAGTTCCTGGACCGTGTTTACGGCGCGAGTGAAAACATCAGGTCCCCTGCCACGGCCATGTCGACGGCCTCCACGAGCATTGATGTGCTGGCTGATGCCAGTGAGTAAACGCCAACGGCTGATCGCGGTCTGGTCAGCCGGTTCCATTCTGCTGATGCTGGTACTGGCGCTGGTCGTGGGCCTGGGGCAGGCACCTGAAACCCGCCACCCGGATGATCCTGTGGAGGGGCTGACCAGCGTCCTCAGCCGCGACATCACCGAAGACATGGTCAGCTTTCGTTTTGACGAAGTGGGCGGCATGGCAGGCATCGCCTTTCAGCACTTTCCGGCACGTCGCAGTTCACTGCTTCCTGAAGACATGGGCTCCGGGGTCGCCTGGGGGGACTATGATAACGATGGTGATCCGGATCTGTTCCTGGTGAATTTCGCCGGGTCCATTCAATCAGACATTGTTGCGTTGCAGCAGCCAGTCGGCCGGCATGGTCTGTACCGCAACAATGGAGATGGCACCTTTACCGATGTGACCACTGACGCCGGGTTCGGCGTGGCCAGCTTCGGCATGGGCGCGACCTGGGCCGACTATGACAACGACGATGATCTGGACCTGTATCTGACCAACTACGGCGCCAACACCCTGTTTCGAAACGATCTGCGCGAGGATGGTTCCCGGACGTTCACGGATGTCACTGTGCCGGCTGGCGTGAGTGATGCCAGGTTCAGTGCCGGCAGTGCCTGGGGAGATTATGACAACGACGGGCTGGTTGATCTGTATGTTGCCAACTACGTGGATTTCATCTACCACTCTGACGATATCACCAGGGTGACGCGGCAGTACGGTTCCGAGACACCCTATACCCTGAACCCGTCCACCTATGCCCCACTGGCCAACTCTCTGTATCGCAACAACGGCGACGGCACGTTCACAGACGTTGCACCCGGGACGCCGCTTCTAAACCCCGACGGCCGCTCTATGGGAGCCGTCTGGTTTGACTTTGATCTGGATGGGCACATTGATCTTTATGTCGCAAATGACGTCTCTGATAACGGCGTATTCCGTAACAACGGCGACGGTACGTTTACGGACATCGGTGCCAGTTCTCTTGCGGCAGACTATCGTGGTGCGATGGGTCTGGCGGTGGGAGATTACGAACATGACGGCGATCTGGACCTGTTCGTCACTCACTGGATTGCTCAGGAAAATGCCTTCTTCGAGAACATGCATGCAGAAAACTGGAAGGATGACGCTGGCAATCGGCGTCTCTTTTTCATGGACAGCGCGGAAATACTGGGCCTGGGCCAGATCTCTCTCAAGATGGTCGGCTGGTCGACCGGCTTTGCGGATTTCGACAATGATCGATACCAGGACCTGTGGGTGACCAACGGCAGCACCCTCGAAACACCCGAGCAGACCGAGAAGCTCAAGCCCCAGCAGTTGCAGCTCTATCGGCACCAGCCAGGCAAGGGCTTTTTTGAGATCGGCTCTCGCGGGAGCAGTGACGCAGACACGATGATCGTTGGCCGCGGCGGTGCCCATGCCGACTTCGACGGCGATGGCCACATGGATCTGGCCGTCATGGCCCATGGCGAATCCCCACGGCTGTTTCGAAACACCAGCGCCAATGATCACCATTGGATCAAACTTCGTTTGCGTCAGGAAGGGCTCAATACCCGTGCCCTGGGTGCCAGGGTCACGTTGCGCCATGGCAGTACGCAGCAGCTGGTCCAGGTGGGTGCTGACGGCGCTTATCTGTCCCAACATGACCTGGATATTCACCTGGGACTCGGCGCTGACCGCAAAGCAGAAGCAACCGTCGTCTGGCCAGATGGTGAGACAGTCGTTTATCCTGACCTCGCCGCAGACACCCTGCATACGCTGCGGCACGCACCGCGCTACCATTGAGTCGTGGCTGTTCTGATTCAGTCTTGAGCTTGCCCGTCTCAGGGCACGCCTAGTTCATGCTCGAAAGTCTCCAGGACGAAATAGTGTGGCCGGATCTTCCATGAAAGGACTGAGAGAGGAATCGACTGGCCGACGCTGACGCTGAGGATCCGCGTGTGCTTCCCCTGGTGATTGTAGATGGCCGTCCGTGCAGACCTGTGCACAAATGAGACCTGACTGAATTCGAATGAAGCGAAATGGAGTCAAGCGTATAGTACGTTTCATGACTGCTGCCATCTTCGTCAATCGCTTCGAGACCAATCCGCTCATTGAGCCGTTCGCTGGGCCCGGCATTGAGCGCAATGTGAACGGCCCATCGGTCATTCAGGTGCCGGACTGGTTGCCGGAACCGCTGGGAAAGTTCTATCTCTACTTTGCCGATCACAAGGGGCCGGCCATTCGCCTGGCGTATGCGGACGATGTTCGCGGCCCGTGGAAGATCCACGATCCGGGCACGCTGCAACTGGCGCAGTCCGGCTTTCTGACGGAACCGGCGCCGATCACGCCAGAGGCACAACGCCTGATCAAAGAGGGTGCCCTGCATGCCCACAATATGGAGGGCGTACCCCAGCCGCTGGATAGCGCCACCAAACCACATATTGCGTCACCGGATGTGCATGTTCGCCAGGACCGGCACGAGATTGTGATGTACTACCACGGGCTGGCGGCGTTCAGACGTCAGACCACCAGAGTCGCCACCTCCAGAGATGGCATCCACTTTGTGGCCCGGTCTCCTGAACTGGCAGGCCCCTATCTGCGCGTCTTTGAACACGACGGGATGTGGTATGGCATGGCGATGCCGGGTATCTTCTATCGGTCTGTCGATGGAATCGAAGGCTTTCAGAAAGGTCCGCAATGCTTCCCGGCGACCATGCGCCACTGTGCACTGCTGAAACGGGGCCACCTGCTCCATGTCTTCTGGACCCGGGTGGGCGATGTGCCGGAGCAGATTCTGATGTCCCGCATTGATGTATCGGGAGACTGGCAAGGCTGGCAGGCGAGTGAGCCAGCCCCCGTCCTCGTTCCGGAACTGCCCTACGAGGGCGCCGACCAGCCGCTTGCTCCTTCCGTGCGGGACGCCATCAGTATCCGTGTGAATCAGCTCCGCGATCCGGCGATTTTCGAACACGACGGGCGCACCTACCTGTTCTATGCGATCGCAGGTGAGGCAGGCATTGCAGGCGCCGAGATCAGCTTCGATCAGGGGACCGTCCATTGAGACCTGGATCGCTTTTTTTCAGCCAAACAGCCTTGAGCGGGCACCCCGTAGCGGTACTGGTTTCCCAGACGGAATCGTGTGGACCGGTCTTCCATGGGGTCCACCTTATCAGGTGCCTGGGCGCTGAAGGCCGGTTCCGGCAGGCGTCCTGAAATCACACCGGTCGTGATTCAAGTCCCCGCCTGGTCGACCTTTCTGGCGATGGTCACAGGCAGGAGCCGGGTCGAAAAAGACAACCAACTCGGTCAGCCGGGCAACGGCAGGTTTACAAAAAAGCGGATCTCCACACTGACTCGCGGTTGCAGGCCGTCGGTATCAGGTATAGCGACGGCGGTATGCAGGGTCGGACGAAACACCTCGCCCCCGTTGGGGTGAGAGTCGTAGGTCGTGAACACCAGCGCTTCCTCCGACGTCATGTGAGAATAGTAATACCACTTCTGCTCCGGGTTCGGTTTGCAGTAGTGCGCGTTGAAGGGAGCGGGCTTCGCGTTGGGGTTCAAATCATATTCCAGATCGTCAGGGTCAACCGTGGTCCGGTCACACACCGCGAGTGGCATGCGTTCGAGGGGAGCCGCGGTTACCGAGCGCCAGATGTTGATACCGATGACGCGCCGGTCGGTAGGCAGGCCTATTACCTCGGTGAACTTCCTCGTTACCGTCGTGCCGTTACTGCTGACAAAGTCCGCGTAGTCGTTGTGTACGCCGGTGGCACACGGGCCATACTGGATGCCGTCAACCCAGTAGTGTTCTTTGATCTGCTCGTTCCGGAATGTATGACTTTTGATTGGCGGAACGACTGCACTGGGAAACAACTGCTGCAGCATCGCCCGGGATTCCTCGTAGTAATGGCTGGCCACTTCCTTTTCCTGGTCCCAGTGCCGGACCACCGATGGAGAACGAACCAGCAGAAAACCGGCACCGTCGGTCAGCAATTCTGTCGAGTCAGCCGGCTGTGCCTGCACGCCATACAACGGGCGGGCGTCATGGATCGTGGTGGGCAACCCCAATCGGGCCTTGTTAAAAGCCTTGCTATCAATGGCGTTGGCCATGGCTGTGGGGTTTGCGAAATTCAGGTGTCCGGTAAAATCCATGATGGCTAGCTCCGCTGACAGACCCGGACAAACTACCACATTGGATGGACGCAAACAGCTCTGAGCGTGCCTGTCACAGGCACACTGTAGTCGTGCGAGAAAGTGCTCACGCTGGCGGCTCGTATGTGCGGGCTTCCATGACAGCCTTGAGCGTGCCTGTCTCAGGTACACTCGTGCGAGAAAGTGCTCACGCTGGCAGCCCGTATGAGTGGACTTCCATGACAGCCCTGGGCGTGCCTGTCACGGCACACTGTAGTCGTGCGAGAAAGTGCTCACGTTGGCGGCTCGTATGTGTGGGCTTCCATGACAGCCTTGAGCGTGTCCGTCTCAGGCGCGCAGTAGTCGTGCAAGAAAAGTGCCCACGCTGTCAGCTGGTATGTGTGGACTTCCATGACAGCCTTGAGCGTGCCCGTCTCAGGCAGGCCGTAGTCGTTCAACCATAGTCGTGCACGAAAGCGCTCACGCTGGCGCTTCGTATGAGTGAACCTATAGTGAAAACAGGAAGGCTGAACCTGGCATCTCGGACATGAAGCCGCCGGAAGGTTCGGGTATCCTGCCTGATCTGTTCGTCACACCCGGAGTCGGGATGCCACAGGCTATTTCTGAAGCGGACCTGGAAGCCGCCCTGCCAGACGTGACCTCTGAGGTGCGTCTTGCCGGCCTGGAGGGGGCGGTCGACATCGTTCGCGATCAGTGGGGGATTCCTCACATCCGTGCCGGGTCCGAGCATGATGCGTTCTTTGCCCAGGGCTTTGCCATGGCCCAGGACCGGCTCTGGCATATGGATTACGACCGGCATCGTGCGCTCGGGCGCTGGGCGGAGCTTTCGGGCCCCACCGGGCTCGCGGAAGATCGTCTGATGCGCACCATGGGACTTGAGCGTGCCTCGAAAGCAGACTACGCCGTCTCAAGCCCGTCCGCACAGCGTATGCTTGATGCCTATGCCGCTGGCGTGAATGCCTTCATCACCACCACCCGGACGCTGCCGGTGGAGTACAAACTGGTTGGCGCAACACCTGAGTCCTGGGAGCCCTGGCACTGCATCGCGGTATACAAGGTCCGCAACATGCTGATGGGTACCTACGAGATCAAGCTCTGGCGGGCCCGCCTGGCGATGAAGATGGGGCCTGAGCGCGCCGCGCCGCTGTTTCGGGGCTATCCGGATACCCATCTCGTGTCAGTCCCTCCCGGGGAGACCTATCAGGGCGTGCCCCTCGATTGTTTCGATGATCTTGCTGCCGCCGCTGCGGAACTGGGATGGTTGTCCGAGGTGGATGGCGGCAGCAATGCGTGGGTCATCTCGGGGGCACGCACTTCGTCCGGCCTGCCACTGGTGGCGGGTGATTCCCATCGCGCCCTGGATACTCCCAACGTCTACTATCAGTTGCACATCAGCTGCCCCTCCTTCCGGTTCAATGGTTACGCACTGCCGGGCGTTCCCGGTGCGCCGCATTTTACTCACACGGAATATGTTGCCTGGGGTATGACCCACGGGGTGGGGGACTATCAGGACCTCTACATTGAACGCTTTCGGACCGGGAACGGTCGGATTGAGTATGAATACGATGGGGAATGGCTGGCCGCCCAGGTCGCTGATGAACCCCTTGTCGTTCGCGGCGGCACGGAGGAAACGCTCACCGTGGTGCGCACGCGCCACGGCCCGATCATCGCAGGTGATCCGGCCGGTGGCCACGGGATCGCATTTCGGCATACCGGAACCGACAGCGGTACCGCCTGGGCGAACACGGTCTATGACCTGTTGGTCGCGAGAACGGCCAACGAGGCCGAAGAGGCGCTACGGGAGTGGACGGAACCGGTCAACAATTTCGTCTATGCAGACATCCACGGCGAATTCGGTTACCGGTATCGGGGCCGCATTCCGGTACGATCCGGGGCCAATGGATGGGCTCCCGTCCCGGGGTGGACCGCTGAACATGAATGGCAGGGCCAGATTCCATTTGAGGAATTGCCCCATGCCCGTAATCCGGAGGCCGGCTTCGTGGTCACCTGCAACAACGCGCCGACGACGGCCGCGTACCCCCACTACCTGAACACCTTCTTTTCACCGGACTTCCGGGCGCGGCGGGTGACCGCGCGGCTTGAGGCGCTGGCGCCCGGGTCGGCTGACATTGACGACATGTCGGCCGTACATGGGGATCGCCTGTCCATCCCTGCACAGGTGCTGACAGGCTATTTGAGTGACCTCAGTCAGGATGACCCGGATGTTGCGCGGGCCGTCCGGGTCCTTCAGGCGTGGGATTGCCGAATGCAGCGCACGTCTGCCGGTGCCGCCATCTATGGCGCAACACGGGCGTGTCTTTTTGTCGAAGTGCTGCGCATCGTGCTGGGAGATATGGCTGATGACGCGCTGCGGGCCGCGACCGGAATTGGCCGGGGAGCGGCAACTCACGCCGGGCAGATCTACGCCAGCGCCATCGAGGCGATGGCAACCGGCGATGTTTCCCTGCTGCCCGACGGTCAAACCTGGTCGGGTCTGATCGAAGCCGCGCTCGCCCAGGCGGTCGCCGAACTCAAGGCCCGGTTGGGTGACGACATGAGCAACTGGCAGTGGGGGGCAATCCACCATACGCGCCCGAAGCATCCACTCTCCAGGGCGTTCCCAGATGTGGCGCATCTGCTGGACCCGCCAGAGATCGCGACCCATGGCGATGGGGATACGCCCCAGGCGGGTGCTTATTCCATTACCGATCGTTTTGTGGCCGGCCTGATGTCGGTCAATCGCTATATTCACGACCCGGCCGACTGGCGCCGCTCAAGGTGGATCGTTCCACTCGGCGCCTCGGGCCATCCGGGAAGCCCACACTATGCCGACCAGGCGCAGCTCTGGTCGGACGTGGAGAGCATTCCTCAACTGTGGGACTGGGATGACATTGTCCAGTCAGGCAAGACAGCGCAAAAGCTGACTCCGTGACCTGTGGCGCCGAAATCGTGGCCCTGCGTGCTGGTGGTGTGCACGCGCAGGTAATGCGCCTGATGTGTCTCCGGATGTCCGTCCAATAATGGACTCTGATCCCGCTTCGGGGCCCGCCGTCTGGTCGTTGAGGACATTGTCGCCTGGGCCGTGGTATTGCTGAACAGGTCGTCCGGGGGGCAGGTCATCTGATCCGTGTAAAGTGACCGGAGCCTGGGGTGGTCTGGCAGGGTGACCGGTTGCCGTGCGTCTGCGATTTGACCGATACCCGCGGAACTGCTGCGCCTGACTGTGCGCCGCGATTTACAATACGCGACGGCCGGCCCGCTACCCGATACGGTATCTGGTCGGACTGGATATGGAAAAAATGAGGTATTGGAAATGAATGACCAGGTTGCGGCGAAAGTGCCCCTTGAGATCAGCCCCGAACGACTCAGGCAGCTTACCATCGCGGTGGCGCGACGGGCACCGCTCGATGCGGCGCCGCTGCTGGTTCGTGAAGCCGATGAGGTCGTCAGTCTGGTGCTGGAGTCACTGGATGTCGCCCAGGCCCTGCGCGTCTTTGCGTGCCTGCCCGAGGAGCGCCGGCTTCGTCTGAAGGCGGTGTTCGACGCCAATCTGTCAAATCAGTGGTCACACAATCAGGACTTTCCGGAAAACAGTGTTGGACGTGTCATGGAGCCGGAATCTCCGTCATTCCCGGCGGGCACCACGGTAGAAGACGTGGTGCTGGCATTGCGTCCACTGTCCCATCAGCAGCTGGTATACGCCTACGTTGTCGATGAGCAGGGACAGTTGATGGGTGCGGTCACCATGCGGGAACTGCTGTTTGCGGATTCAGAGACGTTGATCGACAGCATCATGGTGACCGAGCCGTTTTATTTTCTTGCCACGACGCCGATAGAACAGGCCATGCAGGCCGTGTTGCGTCGGCACTATCCCATGTACCCCGTCTGTGACGAGGATCGAAAACTGATTGGCGTGGTGCGGGGCTATGCACTGTTTGAACAGCAGACCTACGAGTTGACCGCCCAGGCCGGCCGCATGGTGGGCGTGGACAAGGAAGAACACCTGAATACGCCGTGGCCACGGTCGCTTGCGCTGCGCCACCCATGGCTGCAGCTCAACCTGCTGACCGCCTTTGTTGCGGGTGCCGTGGTCGGCTTGTTTGAAGATACCATCGCCCAGGTGGTCGCACTCGCTGCATTCCTGCCGGTGCTTGCCGGGCAGTCAGGCAATACGGGCTGCCAGGCGTTGGCAGTCACATTGCGTGCCATGACCCTGAAGGAATTGAAGCCCGGCATGGAGTCAATGCTGGTCCGCAAGGAGGCCCTGCTGGGACTGACCAACGGCGCCATGGTCGGGGTGACCGCTGCTCTCGCGATGCTGGGGTATAGCCTTTTGAATGGCAGTGCAGACCCGATCATGCTGGCTGCCATTGTGCTGATGGCGATGTTTGTGTCGTGCACCGCTGCGGGTGTTGCCGGTGTGTTGATTCCACTGGCGCTGCGCCGCTTCGGAGCAGACCCGGCCACGGCCTCAACGATCTTTCTCACGACGGCAACTGACGTCGTCAGTATGGGGGCCATGCTGGGGCTTGCGACGTTGCTGCTGCTGTAGTGCTTTCACGCCCTATCTCATGATGTGCCAGACCTCTTCGGGGTCAAGATTGCGGACATGCGCCGCGGCCATCGAATGCCCGACTCTGCCGGATAGAGACGCATCGCTGATTGTCCGACCCGGTTGCAGATCATCCGGACACTGGATGGGTTTTGTAGGCCCTGGTCAGACGCGCTCAGGGTTGTGCAGAGTCGTCTCCTGTCATATGGTTCGGGCCGAATCGTTCGCTGTGTCCTTCGACGCGGTGTGAATGCAAGCATTGAATTTGATGGAGCAAAACATGTCAGCCCAGATAAAAATTGATTCGGATTCGTGGCAGCAGATTGGCGATATGCCCGTTGAAAAGTGGGAGGCGGCAACGTTCGTTCTGGACGACAAGCTGTACATCCTGGGCGGCTACGGGGCAGGGGTAAGGACCAGCCGGGTTGCCCACATCTTTGACCCTGCCGACCAGAGCTGGACCCGGATTCAGGACCTTCCGAGCGCCATCTCGCACATCAATCCGGTCCTCGACGGGCGGGTGGTCTGGTATGCCGGAGGTTTCAAGGATGGCTACAAGGATCATATCGTCGCGGAAGTCTGGAACTACGACGTGGACCTTGATGGCCCGGTGGAGAAGGGGCGATTTACCGCGGGCCCGTTGTTGCCGGAAAAGCGAGGCGGTGGCGGGCTTGCGCTGTTTGGCCGAAAACTTCACTTTATCAGCGGGCTCAAGGAAGACCGTGACACCGACGCCGAGGAGCACTGGGTCATGGACCTCGATGAGTACTACGCCGGCAAGGGTCAATGGCGCGCCGAAGGGGCACCCATGCCGGTACCCCGGAATCAGTTTTCCACGGTCCAGTATGACGGCAAGGCCTATCTGATTGGTGGTCAGTTTCATCACGACAGCTGTCAGCTGGACCAGGCGAGAGTGGACATCTACGACCCCGAGACCAACACCTGGAGTGAAGGCCCGGCGCTGCCCTATGGGCATTCCCACTCGGAAGGCGGCACCTTCGTTCACGACAACAGGATCTATATGGTGGGCGGGCACTTTACGGCCGAGGGCGACCACAAGCGAATCGACCCGGACATTCTTTGCCTTGAACCCGGTGGTGAATGGGAAGTGATCGGCAAACTGCCTGTCGCGCTCTCTTCGCCGGCGTCAAGAATCATCAACGGTAAATGGATCGTCGCCGGTGGCTCGTTGGATGGCGGCAGCGTCCAGCCCAAAGTCTGGATGACCGACGCGCCCTAGCCAGGCGCTGGGGTTTGCCTGGACAACAGTGGTCTGATCCAGTGGTCTGATCCAGTGGTCTGATGCAGTGGTTTGAAAACAGTGGTCTGAAAATAAGGGAATCAGATTTATGCAGGATTTTGAGGGAAAAGTCGCGTTCATCACCGGTGGTGCCCAGGGTATTGGTCTTGGCATTGCCAGGGCCTGCCTGAAGGCCGGCATGAAGGTCGCCATTGCAGATGTCAAGACAGATCAACTGAAGACGGCAGAGGGGATGCTCGCCAGCCCGGGCAATGTGCTGACCATCGAACTGGATGTGCGCGACCTTGATGCTGTGAAGGCCGCCGCGGCCAGAACGGTGGCGGAGTTCGGCAAGGTTCACGTGGTCTGTAACAATGCCGGCATCGGTCATGGCGGGTCCGTGGTGGAAGTCGACCGACAGACGTGGCAGCGAACGCTGGACACCAACCTTCACGGTGCACTGAACGGCATCCAGGCGTTTGTCCCGATGATTCGTGAGCAGGGCGAGGGCGGTCACATTGTGAACACCGCCTCTATTACCGGGTTTGCCCAACAGGGCGGCGGCGTGCCCTATGGTGTGACCAAGGCAGGGGTCATTGCCCTGACTGAGGTGTTGCGGGTCGAACTTGCCGGCAAGGCAGCGACTGATCGGTGGCAGAACATGTACGCAGCGGGCGCCAACCGGTGGGGAGACGATGGCGCCCCGGCCAATCTGATCTCGGCATCCGTGCTGTGCCCGGATGCCGTCGATACCGAGATTTCCATGTTCTACACGAATCCCAGCGACGATGAGAAGACCCGGGAGCGCAAGCAGCAGATATTGAAATACATGGATATCGAACTCGTGAAGCCGGATGTGGTGGGCGAGCAGGTGGTCAGTGGTATCCGCAATGACGAACCCTACATCTTCTGCGACGGCTATGGTTCCAGACGCCTCGTGAAGCGGCGTACCCAGGCCATGCTGGATGCGCTGGACCGGCAGTTTCCGGACGGGTGAGGACGGCCCTGCCAAATTCGCTGCAATTGCTGACCAGCCAGCACTGCCGGTAAGCCATTACCCGGGCGGTCGCGTAGACAACTCTGACTTCAGCTCAGGTACTTTCAGTATCCGTGAACCACGCATTCATCCTGTAAGGATGCATCTCAAACCTGTAGCCTGGGTACGGCAACTATCGCTACAGCCGCTACAACCGGACCACCGGCTCCGGTCGTCCTCTCACAGGAGCATGAATCTCTAGGACGGTGCCATCGGCTTCAGTCCGGGCATCAGTGTCGATGGAAACCGCCGCTGAGGTGGTAACGATGCGGTCAAGCTGATCACCGATGAAGGCCGGGCAGGTCGGTTGTCTTGCGGGTACGTGATAGGAGTGAATCCGAACGCCGCTGGGATCGTACACGTCCACGGCGTTCCCGCCCCAGCGTGCATTCCACAGATTGCCGTCGGCATCCACCACTGACCCATCCGGGCCACCGGGCTCACTGCCGTCGAACGTGACAAAGGGTGCCTTATCGCCCGTGATCTCGCCGGTGTCCGGGTCCGTCGGGACCTTCCAGATAACCCTGCCCGGGGTATCCGTGTAGTACGCAAAGGAGCCATCGGCGGCGAAACAGGTCGAGTTCGGTGTGACCACCTGATCGATCATCTTTGACAGCTTGCCGTCGAAATAGCGGTAGATGGCGCCGGGTTTGCCGCGACCATCCTTGGCCATGGTACCGATCCAGAAGGCGCCGCCTGGATGAGTCCTGCCGTCGTTGGCCCGCATGTCGTCTTCTTCCGGAAACGCAACGACGGGCTCCGTGGCGCCCGTATCCAGGTTCAGCCGCCGCAGGTCCAGGTCCGTTGCCACCAGCACACTGTGCTCATCAATGATGGCGAACGCCGAGGGCATCACCGGAAGATCGAATTTCCTGGTTTCCCCGCCCTGAAACTTTCTCTCGTAAACGGCAGAACCATTGATGTCGCACCAGACCAGGCTGGATCGCAGGTGATGGGTCAGGGGACCCTCGCCCAGCGACAGCGACTCGTCTGACCAGATTGTGACCCGTGTGTCTTCCATCTTTGCTCCTTCTGATGCGCCTTTTAGCCCCAATGGCCCTGAGCGTGCCGGGTTGGCACGCCGTAGCCGTGCTGGGAAGTTTTATCCAGGGTCAGTCCCAGCGCCCGTCCATACGTCTGGCTTTCGTGAAATCGGGCCCTTCCCGACCGAAACCAAGGAAGTTATTCACGCCCACAAGATCGGCAAATCGCGGTGGATTGCGATCCAGCATTTCCTGGGTCACATGTTCGCGAATGCGTTCCTGGGTCTGAATATAAGAGCGGCAATATACCACGGCGGTATTCAATCGGAGCCCGGGCTGCTTGCGTTCATAGGCGCCGTGCCAGGTATTGCCGGCACAGATCACCACGGAGCCCTTCTTCATCTCCAGTGGGACACAGTTCGGGTTCTTCTCGACCTCGGTTTCTTCCGCCCCAACGGGCCGTCGCAGCCACTGATGGCTGCCCGGGACCACCGCAAATGCACCGAGGTCCCGCTCGTAGTCCACCAGCGCATAGTTAGCGACAGCGACCTCAACGGGTTCCGTGAGCCGCAGGGTCCACTGATCGGTATGCAGCGGCAGTGGTGCATCCCCCCTGGAGCGGACATGGGAGTAAACCGTGGACAACACCATGCTGCGTCCCAGCAGGTACTGCATGAGTGCCACCGTGTACTGGTTGAGTACCAGTTCTTCGAAGATGGGGTCCTCGTAGAGCAGGAAAGAACCTTCACGCAGGCGCCCGCCGTCCCAGGTCATCGGGTCTGGTCGGACACTGCTCTTATCGGTCACCTGGTCAATGATGACTTCACGCATGCGTTCCACCATCCCGGGTGGTATGGCATCCGCCACCACGGTATAGCCCAGCTGCTGCAGTTCGAGTACGTTCTTCTCCAGGTTGAGCCGCTCGATCTCCCCGAACACGACTTCACGGGAAGTGAGCGGTTGCTCCTCGGCGGTCTTTTCCACTGCGATCTCGGCCATGGGCTGATCCTCGAATGATGACTGTAGCTTGATGCTAAAACGGTTGTGTTCCAACCGCAAACGCTTTGGCCGCCTTACTGGTGAAACGGCTCGAGTAGCAAAGATGCGTTATCCAGGGTAGCCATGAGTGACCAGCAGTACGATCAGGAACAGGAAGATCCCGAACATGATCATGGTGTCCAGAATGCCCAGGGTGTGATTCTCCTCGATCAGTGACGACAGCGTATAGAATGTCGGAAACAGAAACGTCAGCAGGAAGATGCCGGTGCGGGAAAATTCCAGTGGCAATTCGGGATGGGTCGAGCCGGTAAAAAGCTCATACACCGCGATGCAGATGAGCGTGAACGGCAGCACCAGAAACATCACCTGGGTGATTCCCCCAAAGGCATTCGCGAGGGCAATGCCATACTCGCCCTTGCGATGGGACTGAAACAGAATCACGTACTCGCTCATGCCGGCAAAGACCGCGAGGATCAGTGCCGTGACGATGGCGTTGACTGCCATGTCACCCACCATCATGGATGCAAATTCAGATACCTGTTCACCGCCGATGAACGCGCCACCAACGCCAGCCAGAAAGAGGCCCGCAATCACGGGCAGTGAGCTCGGCCGAACATTCTCATAGACCAGTGCCTTGCGTTGCTCTATGTCACCGTCAGACATGGCCAGCACTTCACGTACCTCCGTTTCCTCTTCTGCATAGCTGCGCAACAGCTTGTAGACATAGACGCAGAAGATGGTCAGTAATACGCCGCTGGTGAAGATCAGGTCAATGGGGCTGAAGCTCTCTTTCGGGCCGGCAGACGCGGTAAAGGTGAGCATGACCATCCCGAGAATAAGGCCCATGGCACCCCCGCCGACCAGAATCTGGGAACCAGCCTCCGTGATCGGTCGCGGCATCATGAACTCGCCGTGTCGGTCCTTCGGCAGGAAGAACGAGTAGAGGCTGAAGACCAGCGCGTTGTTGTAGATCGTAATCAGCGTGATGAAGAACGCCATGGTCGGGCTCACCGGAACGACAAAGGCGATCACCACGAGTTCCGGGGCGGTCGAAAGGATTTCCGCAAACGTGCCGGCGATATAGTGGTCCCACTTGTATCTGGCAGCCAGCCGTTCTGCTGCCGACACCAGCGCCTCACAGGAGGCTTGCAGAATCAGCAAGCCAATCCCGAGACTGACCGCCATCTGCAGATACCGGGGTAGCGGCGCAACATGGTGCCTGATGAGTTCAATCATGAGCCAGACCGCGGCGACCACCATGAGTCTGCGCAGCCACGGCGGCACCGGTGCGAGGTGTGTAACCCGCCCGAATTGAATAACCGACAGGCGTTTCGGGTCCACGCCACTTTCCCGGAGCACCTGCTCGACGTAGGCATGGGCGCCCGGCAGGCCAATCCGTGCGAGATGGCTCTCTTCTTTTGGTTCTCGGGGCGTTCTGCTGTTCACGGATTCGCCGGATGGTCCTCTCTTACGGTGGTGCCTGCAGCACTGGAGCAATCCCGGATGCCAGCCGAAAACGGTCGGTTGGATACGCGAAATCGGGCCTGGCCGCCTTCATTGTAATGTAAGTACTGTTCCATGGAGTGCGGCCGGGGAGACTTACCAGCACGACGATGGCGTGCCTGATACTGGCACGCTCAAGGCTTTCATGGAAGTTCTGGCCGCACGCTGTGCCGTCCGGAAAACTTCCCGGCACCACAACGGCGTGGCCGACCCGGGCACGCTAAGGGCTTCTATGGAAGTTCCGGCCGCGCGCTGTATCGTCCGGAAAAATTCCCAGCGCGACTACGGCGGGTACGGGCACGTTCAAGGCCGCTGGGTCGGCACGCTAGCACACTTTCATGGAAGTTCCGGTCCTGCACTGTGCGGGTCGGGGATTCTTCCGAGCGCGGCTGCGGCGTGCCTGACCGCGCACACTCAAGTTGCGCCGGAGCGTCCGGCATTCCTGCAGTCGGGTCCGGTGTCCGTCAACGTGGCAGTTGGGGTACACTGCCCTCGACCAGAGAATCGACAGGAGCATCACGATGAAACTGAATGCCATTCACCATGTTTCCATCAATGTAGATGATATTGAAACAGCATCCCGCTTCTACATTGATGTGCTGGGCTGTGAGTCCCTCGACCGACCCGACCTTGGCTTTCCGGGTGCATGGCTTCAGGTCGGCGGCCAGCAGATCCACCTCATGCAGATCAAGTCAGGCAAGCCACTGGCCGAACAGCATTTCGCGTTTCATGTGGACGACCTTGAAACCGTGCGCAGGGAACTTGGTGAAGCGGGCGTGAAGCTATCGCCATCGAGGGAGATTGCCGGCGTTTGCGTGCAGGCATTTGCACATGACCCCAGCGGCAACATGGTGGAGTTCAACCAGCGCCTGTGATGGCCGGGTCGATTCCCAATGCACACTACACAAGAGCAGGATGAGGAGCAGGACACCCATGAGAATCAATGAGATTACCGTCGCGGATCATCCCGATGCCTGGCAGGCAGCCGGATTCACGGTGGAAGACGACCGGGTCACGATTGGCAGGAGTTTTGTCATCCGGCTGACCGGCAGGACCGAGAATGGCCCACAGAGCGGGGTAGTCTCCTGGACGGTCGGTATTGAGGGGCGCACCGAAGATGCCTGGCTGAGTCCTGGCGGCCTCGACCTTCGTGTGGCGGCCCCTGCCGTCCCGGCCCAGGGTAACGCTCATGAAAACGGTGTCGTGACCTGTATGAAGGCGGTCATTTTGACCTCGAACACCCAGAAGTCCATTGATCGTCTGCATGCCGAGGTGCCCGAGTTCAGCAAGCCGCCGATTGACGGCCATGATGAAAAGGGAATCCACTACGCCATCTGGCCCCTGGAAGACACGGAGGTTGGCCTGGAGGTCGTCTCACTGAATCCGGACCAGGGTGATGACGCCATGCTGGCCATCTTCCTGGTGGTCGACAATCTGAACGCGACGATCAAACGCATTGGTGAGAATGATGTGACTCCCATCGAGGTCTATGGCGGACGCAAGATGGTCCGCATCAAACCTCGTATCGGAGTGACTCCCGGCATTTGTCTGATTGCGCCGCCAAAATAGAACCTGCGACCTCTGGTTAACGTCTGTTCCCTGCGATTCACTGCGCCGGCGTTGACATCGAGACATCGAGACATCGAGACATCGAGACATCGCGAAATTGCGGTTGTTGACGCCTCGCTGCCCGACTCACAACGGGGCTGCGTCGCCGGCCCGATTGCGGTATCTTTTGCGATCTTCAACGGCCTTCAACGGTCTTCAAATGAGGGGGAAGGAACATGGAAACTGAAGCACTGGTATTGACCGGCGAGCGCCAGGTCGAGATTCGCGGCATCGATGTCCCGGACATCCGGGACGATGAGATCCTGGTGGAGACTGTTGCCAACGGCATCTGCATGCTGGAGGTGTCCTTTTTCAGTGGTACCGAACGGCCGCGTTATCCTCATCTTCTGGGTCACGAGGGCATTGGTCGCGCCGCGAAAGTCGGCGGTAAAGTCAGCAAGGTAAAGGAAGGCGACTTCGTGGTCTGCCGCAACTGGGCCAGACATCAGGTGGTCAACGAACGTAATGTGCTTGCCTTCAGCAAGCCGCCCGCGGACCCGGCGTCAACCATCGTGGAACCCGTGTCCTGTGTAGCGGGTGCCCTGTACTCTTACAACATCATGTCGGGCGACCGGGTGCTGGTGCTGGGTGCCGGATATATGGGCCTGTTGAACGTGATCGGGCTGGCCCACTGCCCCATTGCTGAACTCGTTGTCACCGATGTCAAGGAACACAATCTGGCCCTCGCGAGGTCCTATGGCGCGACCCATACCATCAATACCGGCACCGACGCCGGCCGGGAGGAACTTCAGTCCCTGCGGAGCAAGCCCTTCGACCTGGTCGTGGAATGCGCGGGTATACAGGACACCATCGACCAGGCGACCACCTTGACGCGCCGTGGTGGAAGACTCGGCATCTTCTCCTGGCACCATCAGCCCCGCACGGTCAATCTTGGCGCCTGGCATGGCGGCGGTTTCACCGTGGTCAATTCGAGCCCGATGATCAACACCGACCGGAGCGTCAGCGATATGGAGCGGGCGGTGCGGCTGATCGAATGCGGCATGTTCGACCAGAGCCAGCTGGTGACCCATCGGCATTCCTACAAGGACGCCCAGAGCGCCATGGAACTTGCCTGCGAGCGGCGGGATGACTATATCAAGGGCGTATTTCTTTTCGACCAGGCCTGACTGAGACCGGGCCAGGCTTCACCAGACTCATTTGACCAGGATCTGTCATGGCAGGCTTGTACTACGAGGAATTTAACGAGGGCATGACTTTTGAACATGCGCTGACGCGCACCATCACCGAGATGGACAACATCATGTTCTGCGCCATGACCCATAATCCCCAGCCCCTGCACCTCGACGAGGAGTTTGCCAAAAACACGGAATTTGGCGGGCGGATCGTGAACAGCCTGTTTACCCTTGGGCTGCTCATCGGCGTGACCGTGAGCGAGACGACCCTCGGCACGACCATAGCGAACCTTGGTATGAACGATGTGCGTTTTCGAAACCCGGTGCGTCACGGCGATACCATGCATGCCGTCAGCCGGGTGATGGAAATGCGCGAATCCAGGTCCAGGCCGGATGCCGGTCTTGTGGTGTTCGAACACACTGGACTCAATCAGCGCGACGAGGAGGTGGCCTATTGCCTGCGTACAGCCCTTATGAAGAAGAGGCCCGCATGATCCTGCGCTCATGGTTGTTCGTGCCAGGTGACAGCGAACGCAAACTGGAGAAATCCCGGGATAACCCTGCCGATGCGCTGATCCTGGACCTGGAAGATGCCGTGTCGGATACCCGTCAGGAGGTTGCCCGGGCAATGCTGCAGGATTACCTCAAAGACCGGGCGGATCGAAGCCGTCAGCAGCTATGGGTGCGAATCAACCCCATGGACTCACCGCTCGCGGTCGATGACCTTGCGGCGGTGATGCAGGGCAGCCCGGATGGGATCTGCCTTCCCAAGCCGTCATCGGCGGCCGACGTAAATCGGCTGGACCATTATCTTGGCGCGCTGGAAGCCCGTGAGGGAATCCCCCAGGGGACGACCAGGATTCTTGCCATTGCCACCGAGACGGCCGATGCGCTGCTCCGGTTTGGGACCTACCTGGATGGCGTCTCGAAACGCCTGACGGCAATGACGTGGGGCGCGGAAGATCTGATGGCCGCCATGGGTGCCACAACCAATCGAATCCCCGGGTCTGACACCTATGATGGGCCTTTTGCGCTGGCCCGGTCACTGGCTCTGACCACCGCCCGGGCCATAGATATTCAGCCTGTGGGCGGGGTCTATACCGACTTCAGAAATGACGATGGGCTTGCCGCAGAGTGTGCCGGTGATCGCCGTAACGGGTTTGTTGGCAAGCTGGCGATTCATCCGAATCAGGTCCCCATCATCAATGCGGCATTTACACCTACTGATGAAGAAGTCGACTGGGCCCGGCGGGTTGTCGCGATCTTTGAGGAAAACCCGGGCGCCGGTGCGCTCAGCCTGGATGGCAAGATGCTGGACATGCCGCACCTGAAGCAGGCCCGGGATGTCATTGCACTGGCGTCAGACCGATTGCACTAAACGTAATACGGAGATAACCGAAATGGGAAGACTGGACGGCAGAACGGCGTTGGTAACCGGTGGAAGCCGGGGCATTGGTGCTGCCACAGTGCTGCGGCTGGCAGGTGAAGGTGCAGATGTGGCAATCAACTATGCGAGCAGTCAGGACGCGGCCGAGTCCGTTGCCGAGCAGGTTCGGGCGATGGGCAGAAAAGCCGCCATCTATCAGGCGGACGTCGCAGATGCGGGTGCCTGCGCGGCGATGTGCGAGGCTGCCCTTGGCGAACTCGGGCGAATCGACCTGCTGGTGAACAATGCAGGGATCGGTTCAGCGGCCATCAATCGGCCCACCATTGCAGAGGCGACAGATGATCAGTGGAATTTGCTGCTGGGGGCGAACCTCTTTGGTCCCATCAATCTGTGTCGTCTGCTGGTGCCGCAGATGCGTGAGGCAGAGCGCAGTGATGTGATCGTGATTTCCTCGGTGGCGGCTCAGAATCTTGCGCCAGGGTTTGGTGTCTACAGCGTGAGCAAGGCGGCCGTGGAGGCGATGGCCCACACCCTCGCCCGCGAAGAAAAGCGCCACGGCATGCGAGTCAACATCATTGCGCCCGGCCTTGTGGACACGGACATGGGGCGCAAGATCGTCTCCGCCATGGGTGGTGGTGACATTCGATCCCGGGATGCCAGCGCCCCTTTTGGCTTTGTGTGCACGCCGGAGGATATCGCCGCGACCGTGGCCCACCTCTGTGCTGACGACGGTCGCTATATTACAAACCAGCGAATCACCATCAGCGGCGATTAGACGGGTTCCGGAGTGGCGCCTGTGACTCACATCCGCGCCTGGGTCGAGGCGTCCGCAGTCGACCCCATCGCGGACCTGCCGGACCTGAATTCACGGGGTCCGATTCCACGAGTGGTGTTTCTTGGAGAGACCAATCACTTTGTCCACCAGAAGGTCGACTTCCGGGCGTTCTGGCTTTCCTGGCTCGCTGGTCAGCGCAAGCTCGTGGTGGCCGAAGAGCTGGGCTGGTCTGACGGCAGGCGCGTTGCGTCGTACCTGTTCCAGCACGATGAGGCCGCGCTGGATCGCGTTGCGACGTTTGGCTTTGCAGGGCACCTGCGGCAGGACCGAGACGATTCGCTCCAGGGCGTGTTCAGCCAGTCGGACTACCCATCGGAGTTAATGAAGGCGGAACACACGAGGTTCTATCGCATGCTCCGTGATCTGCCCGGCCTTGATTCCTTCATCGGCATGGATATTGACTCACCGGGTGGCGGCTATCAGGATCTTGTCGCAAGTGCCCCGGAACTTGCAGGCCGGACCGGTCGGGTGACCGGTGAGACACTCCTTGAGGAAGCCGCACGGCTGGAGCGGCTGCTGCCGGAACTTGAACCGTCCAATGCCCCCGGCCGGGAAGACCTGCTGTGCCTGATAGAGAGCCTGCGATATACCGATCTGGTGCAGCAGGCGGAGGATTATGAAGCCGTGCGTCCCGCCATGAGTTTCAGAGAGTCCTGCATGAAACGCAGGATTTCAGCGCTGCTTCGTGATCTGCCGGACGATTGTACGCTGGTGCTGATGGGCCACGCGTTTCATCTTGCCAGAGATGACGCGGGCATTGAACAGCAGGGGGTCGGGCCGGGGGGCGACCTTTCGTCTTCACTTGGCCACTATATCGTCCACGAACTGGGTGAAGAGCCGATGGCCATCTGGATGTTGTACGGCAGTGGCACCGACTCACAGCCGCTGACAGACCTCCCCCGCCAGGCCAGCTACCCGCCAGATTCCATCAACCGGATGTTGGCAGATCACATCAAGCGGCCCGTCATACTGCCGGTTACGGTCGATGTGGCCCCGCACCTGGCTTCAGTCTCAGTGGGCCACCTTTATAACGTGTGCGTTAAGGTTGACCTCGCCCGCCAGGCCGATGCCATCATGTTCTTCCCGCAAGTGACGCCACTCACAACCACTAAATAGGGTCAGAGTCAGGGGCGCGCATTTAAGCTCAATTCCCGCCGAGGGTAAAGGCAATCCCGGGATGGCTGGCCTGTCCCTGATCCAGGATGTGGCGCTGCGGCATACGTCCCCCTGACCACGGCGCCTTGGACGATGAGAGTCGATGTTTCAAGGTAGTAGCGGACCGCCGCTTTCGCAGTCTACGCACAGGCGCGTTCGTTGCCTTTCAGAGGCACTCCCAAATGCGTTCTGCATGGTCCTCGAGCACCGCCATCTCCGCCATTGCCCGCGCGTGAATCTTGAACTCCAGGCCATCGAACCTCGGCAGGATGTGAAAGTGCAGGTGGCAACGTCTAAAGCGAGTCTTCGCCATAGTCAGCCCCGGCACCGTCAGAGCGCCAGCGAGCCTGATCAATTCACCGGCTGAGTTCGACCAGATGCGACCCGGTACGATCCTGGTGTGTCCCCAGACCAACCCGGCCTGGACACCCCTGTTTGCCCATGCTGCAGGTCTCGTGACCGATATGGGCAGAATCCTGGGCCACGGTTCGATTGTCGCGCGGGAATACGGGATTCCGGCCGTTGTCGGCGCCGGCACCAGCACCCAGCGCATCAAACACGGTCAGATGATCTCCGTCGACGGCGATGTCGGCACGGTGAAACTGCTTGAGGACGAGTGATAGCAAGGGGTCAGGACCAAGTGCCTGAACCAATTCCCCACAGGAACGCCACAGATCAGAGCGGAATGGCCGATTGAATCGCAACGATAACTGACCAGTGGTGGTCAGTGACTCTGGGTCAGTTGGTTCTGGCACTTGGTACTGACCCCTGGCGGGGTGGTCCTGGCACTTGGTACAGCCCTCGGGGCGGGGTGACCCCTGGCGGAGTGCTAGCGATACACATCTCGTCGGTGCCCCAACTTCAAGACAATGATAATGAGACGCTTATCCTCAATACTGTATAGGATTCGGTAGTTTCCAACACGTATTCGATAGACGTTGGTCTGTCCTCTGAGTTTCCGCGAATGATTTGGCCTTGGTTCACTGCTTAGACCCTGAATACGTTTGAGGACACTAATCTGGTCTTTCTGGGACAGTTTTCGCAGTTGCTTTTCTGCAGTTGATGAAACTTCGATTTCATAGTTTGCCATTGAGTTTCAAATCGCTGACGACATCTGCCAATGGTCGGGTAGGTTCAAACCGAATTTGAGTGAGATCTTCAAGGTCTTCCAACTCTTCCAGCTTGTCTATAAGCGCATCCTCGATGAATCGGTTCATTTTTAAACCGCGAACCTCACAGATTTCTTCAACAGCCTTTTTGACATCCGCGTCGATACGAGTTGCTAGTTGCTTTAGGGCCATAATAGATACCGATATCTAAAAAATGATTACATTAGATATCATATGCTATCATCTGCGTCAAACGCGGAGGTCCGAGTGACCAAGTCTGCAATCCTCACAGCCGCCAAAGATGGCAATGAGGAAGAAGTCTGCGAAAAGCTGGGCGAAATGCTTGAACTCGCGGCCTCTGGTTCCAGCGAGAACAGGCTAATGATGCAGGAAGGGGAAAACGGCATGCGCGTCGTGCATGTCTGGTTTGGTCCCAACTTCCAACTGTTTCGGCACAGCCATCCGGCAGGGGATTGCACGTACCTCATCATGGCGGGTGAACTCACCATGGGTAAACGCACGCTGAAGGCGGGCTCGACCGTCTTCGTTCCCAATCAAATGCCGTACAAGTTTGTCGCAGGTCCTGATGGCGTAGAGGTTGTGGAATTCAGGTCCGGTGGTCGTATACCTGGAAAGCCAGGGATACGCATCGAAGAAAACTCGCTTGAGGCCGTTCAGAACCTGATCGACGACTACAAGGCCAACCAGCATCTTTGGATCGCACCGCCGACGTTCAGTGATTTTTGACCCATCCGTCGCGCTCCGTATCGCCCGCCACGCTGTACATCTACCACAAGAACAAGGAAGACCTCCTGGTTTCAATCTTCACTGAAATCGCGGAAATGACACGGAAGAAGCTGGATACAGCCTTTGAAATGGTCTGGGATGCGATAAAGCTCGGGTGACGGGAACCAGGACTGAATCCGGCCGGCGCAGACAAAGTAGCCTAAGCGGCGGCCTCGGTATCGACCTTCGGCTTACCTTCCGAGTCAAACTCACCCACACGATAGTGCCCGGGCGCGTTCCCATTGCCGTTATACCGGAGGTATTGAACATCTGTTGTCGGCAGACCGTAGCTTCGCATGACCGCGTTGCCCTCCTCGTCTTCCTCGTGCTGCCACATGTACAGCCACTGCAGCACCTGTTCGGCATCCTTGAGCGAACCGTCCGCTGCGAGCGCTGAAACCTCGTCTGCAGTGAACCACCGGTAGCCTGGTACCGTGGCAGGTCCTGTCAGGACCGGTGAGTGTGCCGCAAGCTGATGGCCATATGTTCGGCAACGAACCTGGTTCGTATCATCGGTTCCACCAGTTGTTGTATCTGCCAGCCAACTCATCCAGGGCAACAGCAGACCCAACTCTTCGTATGCCTTTGCTTTGACAGAACCCATGACGTTGCAGACATCCAGGATCGTGGCTGTATCATCCTCGCTGGCTTCAAATACCGGCAAATGCCAGCCTAGGGTGTCGTTACCCAGGAGCAACAAGTGTTCATCTGCATCCTCGATGAGCAACTGCCCCTCATCAACACCCCCCACCGGACCTGTCAGGTCCTCTGAACGAACCGCCGCATACCGACCATCGTCCCGATGGTGTGGCACGAGATGTTTACACGTATCGGGTAATACCTCGTTCAATGCTGTGGGAAAGATTGTCGGCCCACACGCGGGGGGCGCCGACCGCGCCTGGAGTTTCATATACAGCCCGCATCGATCGGTGTTGCCATAGTTGGGTCTGGCTTCATGCCAGGTAAACCCATGCATCAGCACCACGTCGCCTTTGCGCAACTGCGGGTTGACGAGGTTGACGTCTTTCGCGTTGGGCACCCTCGCCGCATCAACGGGGTGTACCCGACCGTTCGACGACAGCACGTCCGTTCTCAGGTGGGATCCGGGAGACAACACCAGTGGACCGGCGGATTCGATGTAGTCAACGAACGGGATGATGACAAACATCCACTTCACCGAAGAACCCACACAGCGCCACGGTTTGTAGTCGTAGTGGGAGGCACTGCCGTTCACAAACGGCGAATCGCCGACACCTGCACCCGGTGGCCGCATGATTGACCAGAACTGTGCGAGCATCGCGGGTTCGCCAAACAGGTCCTCGACCGCAGCCATGATCTTGGGATGTGCGAGACTGACTTCGGCAATCTCCGGGTGCGTCTCCAGCACACGCGGTCCC
>JAQBUI010000056.1 GCA_027624035.1 Pseudomonadota bacterium
CCGCCAACAGCATTTTGACCATTCGTCGCTCTTTCAAACTCAGCCGATCGACACTAGTCCTTTTTTCTAATAGCTCCAGATACCGACTGATTCGGGTCTCATCGTCCAGGTGGAGCAGTCTGCCAGCCGCTCGACGAAATACTTTTTCGTGCTGACCCGCTGGCAATACACCCAGTCCGGCTTCCTCGACCAAACTGGACCAACCCTGATTCGCTCCGCTTCCTGTATAGATGTCGGTCAACGAATATCTGGATTCGCGAAGGAATTCGCCCAGGCTAAGACTAAATCCGGCCTCGCTGAAGCGGTAGAGTTCCTTCGCTTTCTCTTTCCAGCGCGATGGCAGAGATTCTTTGAGGCTTCGTAATACCCTTTCGCGTGCGACCCGATCCAACGCCATGTGACAGCCCGCCGGCAGGAAGGGAAAGCCCTCTGCGACTTGCTGCGAAATCTGCTTGCGAGTGCCGTGCAGCAAGGCGCCTAACCTTCTATCAAAGCGAAACTCTTTGCGGTGGTGTCCAACAAAGTCCAGGACCAGGCAGTTCGACTTGCCTGGACCAGTTCTAAGCCCGCGTCCCAGCTGTTGGATGAATAAAACAGGACTGTCTGTAGGTCTTAGTAACAGCAGTGTGTCTACCAGTGGGAGGTCCACGCCTTCATTGAAAAGGTCGACTGAGAAAACAACATTCAGCTCGCCGAGGCGCAATTGCTCCAGGATCTTCTCCCGATCAATCTCTGCGGTCTTGCTTGTAATGAACTGTGCTCGAATGTTCGCCTTCAGGAAATGTGCCGTCATGAATTCTGCGTGATCGATGCCGACGCAGAAGGCCAGTGCCCGAATACCCGTTACGTCAGAGACATGGTCGATCAGTGTCTTGATGACGAGACGCGCCCATGCATCATTGCTCGTATAGACATTCTCGAGCGCGCCTTTGTCGTACCCCTGCCCACGTCTCCAGGGGATACTGCGTAAATCGATATCATCTGCGACGCCAAAATACTCAAACGGAACAAGGCGTTGTTGGTCGATCGCATCCCAGAGACGAAGCTCGGCGGTGATACCATCATCGAACCAGTCCAGAATGGGTAGACCATCACTTCGTTCAGGAGTCGCCGTCAGGCCGAGTAGTTCTTTAGGCTCCAAATGCGTCAACAATGTCTGGTAGGAAGTCGCTGCGGCATGATGAAACTCATCGATGATGACGACATCGAACTGTCCTGGATCAAGGTGTTGAACGCCTTGTGAATTCAGGCTTTGGATGGAGGCAAAAACATGGTCGAAGTTCTCTGGCTTTTGCCCTCCTACCCATTGTTCGCCAAAGTCGGGGGCTCTTAGTGCATGTCGGAAGGTTGCCATGCTCTGATCCAGAATTTCCTTGCGATGGGCTACGAACAAGAGCCGACTGCTTGGCAATACCTTTCTAAGCCGCGCATAGTCGATAGCGGCCATGACGGTCTTCCCGGTTCCAGTCGCTGAAACCAGTAAATTTCGGTGATTTCCCTTTGAACGTGCCAGGTCAACCAGTTCGAGCAGACGTTCCTGGAATGGCTCTAGCCTGATTTCTACAGGACTTAGGTAGACGATAGGTCCAGTACGCGCCACCTGACTCACAGCTCGAAATTCATTGCGGTCATATGCAACGAAGTCACCGGATGCCCAGTACCCATCAAACATGGCCTTCATCTTCCGAATGGTGTCTGGATTTCGAATCCCAGAGACACGCAAGTTCCACTCAAGGCCGCTGATCTGGGCAGAATGGGTCAGGTTTGATGAGCCAATGTACCCAGTCGAGTAACCGGAGTTTCGGTGAAAAATCCAGGCTTTCGCATGCAGTCTGGTGGACGTTACATCGTATGAGATTCGGACCTCTGCCCCCAGATCCACCAGCAGTTCCAACGCCTTCTGCTCTGTGGAACCGGTATAGGTGGTTGTCATCACGCGAAGTCGTCCGCCTCTCGCACAATGAGTTCGTAGCGCGGACTCGATCCGGCGGATCCCGCTCTTACGCACAAATGCCATAATGATATCGATTGTATCGGCCGAATCGATCTCACTCAGAATCTGAGCGTTGATGGTTGGTTCACCCGGTGCATTGGTTAACAGTGTCGTATCCAGGAGCGGAATTTTTGGGTTGGCTTTTGTCGCGATAGATCCATCGGGCTGGAATCCGAAGACCCCGGTCAGCAGTTCAGGAGGGAACTGCGGCCGATCACCCGAGAATTCATCTTTACTCGGCAACTCGTTGATTGTATCGACGATCGAACGTGCGAGGTGGACGCCCAATTCGGAGCGGATTGATTCAGGTTGACTCTGTATAGCTCGTACGACGAGACGACCCACGTGTAAGGCCATACGATCGGCTAACTCTGCGCCATCGATCTTTCGTGTTCTGACGTTGTAATCGGCGGACAGTTCTTCCAGACCCTTTGCCAGTTCTTCTGTGATGATGCTTTCAAACAGCCCGAACTCAATCATTGCAGTTGCGCCAATCGCCACTCCAGGGCTTCGGGATCCGGCCGGAATTTTGAATCCCTCGGGAGTAGTAGTTCACGGCCCTTGATCGCTACAAGAGGTTTATTGTCAGCGATCCGATCGTCAAGCGATTTCGAAACATGCCAGCGCAGATCGGGGCCGGGTGCGATGATATTCCGATCCATTGCCCAGTGAAAATTGGGGGTCAGCGCGATGCCATTCTGGGGTCGATCATCCTGGGTTTCGCTAAAGGGTATGATGTGCGCGGCTTCAACAAGCACCGAATAGTCTGGTAACACTACCCGCCAACCGCTGGCCGCGCATCTATAGCCGTAGGCCTCGGTCACCAGCCTCCTAAAGGCGGCGGATCTGCTCGATGGGACAATGGCGGAATCCTGCAGGTTCTTCGGTGTGTCACTCAGAAGCTGGTTTTCTTCTGATGCGACTCGCCAGAGTTCGGACAGCTGCGACTGGCTTTCACCAAACCAGTAGAGAATCAAATGTTCGCGAAGCGAGTTGCGTGCCCTTTCATCGCACAGTAGTTCGTACATCTCCACGTCAAGGCGGACATAGTCGATGTTCTCGGTGATATCGGCACGCCGTCTGGCACTATCGGTTGCCTTCAGAATCGCTTCTCTACCCGGTAAGGCTTGATGATGCCAGAAGTCTTCCTTTCGCAAATGGAAATACGGCATCCATGGATTCAGATGGTCGCGTTCGGTCTTCACGATATTGAAATAAGCGGCGTAGCGGGTTAACAGGACATCATCAAAGACCACCCTGTTTTCCCGGAGATGGCCGGACTCCGCCAGATCCATGACGGCCAGAAGCATGCAGGGCTTGTGCGGGCTAAAGTTCCCACCACGACGGTTAACGTTTAGCTTTTCGACGGCCAGGCAATAGTATTCGAGATCTTTGGTCACCGGCTAACAATGACGTCTGATTGACGTAAATTCCAGTACTGCGGGGAGATATTACCCTCGCGGTCATTCGAGCTAACCGCGTGATGTCAGAGGTAAAGCGGAGAACATATTTGTCCTGCCTTTCTTCAAGACTAAATGTTCGCTCATTGACCGCATGTGGTTCTCGGCCCGTCACTATTGTGAAACTTCCATGCTATCGGGATAAGGTCCATTGGTCCTGTTCCTCAACCTTCCAACTCTCAGCCAGGAGGATCATCCTGGCCTGGCGAACTCGCCTCAATCCCCTTTGTCACGGTTACATCGCCCCAGGGCAACTCACCATCCTGTGAGGCCTGATCTGAATGATCAGCCCGCCCCTGATTAGCGTCCTGCTGCCTTGTAGAGTACCTCGAAGGGTGGCGAACCTCGAAGGCGACATTCGCTGCCTTGATAAGTCCCTGTCACCTGAACAGTGATACGATGCGCTCAGCGACGAACTCTATTCCAAAGCGGCAGGCATTGTCGTCTGACCGATGCTCGAGTCCGCTGCTTTCCCCGAAAACAGGAAGGACACCAATGATTGACCTGACCAGAGAAGACAACGTCTTCATCCTGACCATGACGGACGGCGAGAACCGCTGGAACACGACTTTTGTGCGGGCGTTCGCCCGTGCGCTGGATGAGGTGGAGGCCTCGACCGGCCCGGCCGCGCTGCTCACCACGTCGTCGGACCCCAAGTTCTTTTCCAACGGTCTGGATCTTGAGTGGCGCGCCGCAACGGGTGAGCATCGCGGCGGAGACCGGAATGCGTTCGGCGGCGAATTCATGGCTCTAATGGGTCGAATCATCACCCTGCCGGTTCCCTCGGTCTGCGCCATCAACGGTCATGCGTTCGGGGCTGGCTTCATGGCCGCGCTGTGTCACGATGTACGAATCATGCGCAGTGATCGCGGTTTTGCCTGCGCCAATGAGGTGGAACTCGGGATGATGATTCCGGATCAGGAACTGGCACTGTTCCGGCACAAGCTGCCCGCCAACGTGTTCTTCGAGACGGTGCAACTGGCGCGAAGATGGACCGGTCCGGATGCCTTGGATGCCGGCGTGGTGCAGGGTGTCGCGGAATCCGATGCGCTGGTCGATGTGGCCCGGGCGAAGGCGCAGGAATTGTCGCGGCTGGGTGCGAATCGGTCCGTATTCGGCGCCATGAAGGAACGCATCTTCGGTGAGAATGCGGCCATCAACCAGGTCCACGGCGCGGCCCATATGCTGCGGACTGCCGGGCCGCACTGATGGCCGAAGTGGGATGTTCCGTTGTTCGCGTCCGTACAGTATTGGTTAGGCATCTCCTGCCAGACGCTTGAACATCATGAACTGAGAATGACCCTTAGGGAAGTCTGTTAGCTCACCGGACAATTGATATCCGTGCCGTTCGTAGAATGGTCTGGCCTGAAAGCTAAAGGTATGAAGCATGGCATACTTGCGATTCCGACTGATTCCTTCGTGTTCCGCGGCCTCCAACAGGGATGACCCATAACCTTGACCACGTAAAGTATCGGAAACCCAGATGACGTTGATGTGTAACCATTCCCAGATGCATGAGGCGACCAGTCCAGCAACGACGGTTCCGTTTTCATCGCGAACGGTGAACCCGAACTCTTCTGCATTTCTGGGACCTGCAAATGGTTCGTTGAATTCATCCAGCCGGTCTCGCAGATAGGTTTCATCCTCACGGGTCAGATTGCTTTCGATCGGGAACTTCATGGCGTATGACACCAGGGCCAGCGGCCAGGACGTTCTGGCGCGGAGCCTGGGGCAGCAAATGGAGTGACCGATTGCCCGGTCAACTTTAACCACTTCATGTCATTCGGGACGTGCGACAAACGCGAATTTGTCATCCGCTCGAAACCCGCATGACTTGTAGAAGTTGTGAGTCGATTCACGCTTTGATCCCGTTTGCAGCATGACCTTATAGCACCCCTGTGCCCAGGCAAAATCAAGGACATATTTGATGAGTGTCTTTCCCAACCCCTGGTTGCGTCGCGCCTGCTCGGTCACCACGTTCTCGATGACGCAATACGGCGATACGTTGCGTGTCATATTCGGGATGAAGTTCAGATAACAGGTTGTTACCAGCGTGCCGTCCATTTCCCCGACAAAGAGACGCAGGTGGTCTGAGTTCACAATGGTCTGAAACACGGTTCGGTCCCGACCGTCAGTTACGACAGGATCATCTGGATTAAGTTGAGCATAGAGGCGAATGCCATCAAAGTCGTTCGCAACGGCTTCACGGATCAGCATCTGCGGCCTCTCACTGGTAACGTACAACAACCTGGTAGTCGGCCACCATGCCGACTGGCTTCGCACCAGTGTAAACTTTTGACTGGATACCGCCAATGACCATGAGGGACCAACACCGATGGACGTTTTCAGGGGCTCTTGTCTTTGTCAGAAAGTCATCTATGAGTTTGAGGGGCCCATCATCAGGCTCAACTTCTGTCACTGCGTGATGTGCCAGAAGGCCCATGGCGCCGCCTTTGCGCCCTACATGCGGGTGCTCAAAGACAACTTCAGGGTGGTTGCGGGCAGGGAATTCATCGCGAGCTTTGCCAGCAGTGAGGGGATCAGCAGAACATTCTGCCGAAACTGCGGCAGTAACCTTCAGTGGATACGTGAGTCCAGCGAGGCGATGGGAATTGCGGCCGGTACGCTGGATACGGACGTTGACATTGATCCTTCGGCGCAATACTGGTGTGATGAGGCGAAGACATGGCATCAGCCAAGGCGCGACGTTCCCCAGTACGGTGCTGAGTGAACCCGCTCCGACACGTTCAACTGATAATCGCAGGCAGACTCGACAGTGCACAACTTCTCCCAGGCCGCCGAGAACAACAAGGGTCCTATTCTGGCAAAGTTGCAGGGCTATTTTGCCGCCCCGGGCCGGGTTCTGGAAATTGGCAGCGGCACTGGTCAGCATGCCATGTATTTCAGCGAGCAGATGCCGCACCTGGTCTGGCAGCCCACGGACTGCGATCCCTACTATGAGGCGTTGCAGCAGAATCTGATTGGGAGCAGCACAGAATCGATTGAAAAGCCGCTGTACCTGAAAATCGGCGGGTCGCGCTGGCCCGAGGAAAGCTACGATTACGTGTTTAGCGCCAATGTGCTGCACATTATGTCCGCCGCATTGATGCCAGCGTTTTTCGAAGGTGTTGGGCGTCGTCTGAAATCCGGCGGGCTTTGTTGTATCTATGGTCCCTTTCGATACGATGGTGAATTCACCACACCATCCAACGAACGTTTCGACCAATGGCTGCGGGGCAATAATCCGGAAAGCGGCATCCGGGATATCGAAACTGTCTGCGCCCAGGCGCATAAGAATGCGCTGTCGTTGCTGGACGACCTGTCGATGCCTGCCAACAATCAGTTACTGGTATTCCGTAAGAAATGACGCTCATTTCGCGATACAACGCAGGAAACCTCAAGCGGAATCCGGGAATAGATTGATTCACGCCTTTTGATCCCATCGCCCGGAAAGCGTCAGGGCGATGGGATGAGTACTTCTGTTGCCGGAGGGTAGGAGAGGTCCCGAGCGCCACGCAGGAGATAGAGGTAGGTGTTGAGGTTGTGGTTGGTGAGTGTGAAATGGGGATGTCCTCCGAGGCATAATCCCCCCATCAGGAGGTCAGCTGATTCAAGCCGACCGGGACGTACGCTTGTTGACCAACATTGCGAGGGGTATCCTCAGGACTGCCTCCACCCCTGCGCGCCACATGTCGGAAGTTATCAGAAGATTCATCGGGACCAGATCGGCCGTGCTGGAAGTCTTTATCATGGGTGCAGAACACGACCGACTCGCACTTTGTCTGCACGGGTTTCCGGAACATGCCATATCCTGGCGTAATCAGGCTCAGCTTCTTGTCGATGCGGGTTACTGTGTCTGGATGCCGAACCTGCGTGGTTATGGCAACTCGTCGCGACCTCTGGGCGTGGAGAATTATCGGATTTCGCTGCTATGCGATGATGCGGTTGATTTGATTGAGCATTCGGGGAAGTCCAGTGCCGTCATCATAGGGCATGACTGGGGTGCGACGATTGGCTGGTTCCTGGCGCTGGCGGATCTCGCGCCGGCGCTGGCGGGCCTGGTGGTCGTGAATTCATACCACCCCGGACGGTTCGGCGCGATGCTGAAGCCGGAGCAGTTGATGCGAATGGGTTATATCGGGCTGATCCTGAGCGGCGCGCCGGAAACCCTGGTGCCGGTGATGTCTGGGTCGCGCGCTGGCCCGGCCCGTGGATATCGTCGCAGCGCGGTTTCCCGCCCAACGCCGTGCTGGCGAATTACTGATCCGGGAGGCGTTCTCGGACACGCATCAGCATACCGCGTGCTTTGGTCTGGAGGAGGAATACATCGTCTGTACCAGTGTGCCGCAGAAGATGGATACCTCGGAAACCGGGGTCAGCCAGCACATGCGGGCCCTGATGCCCAAGCTCGACATCACCGATGATCCTCTTGACGCCCCACAGTTAATTCGTCAGCAACTGATGATCGCGGATACCTTTCGGCGCAATAACACCCTGGTCCTCGGAGACGCTGCTTTCTCGGGAACAGCGGTCATTGGCGTCTATCTCAACAAGGCCATCAGTGATGCGATCGCTGCTGCTGAATTGATCAGTACCGGCAAGTCGAGCCGTGACGCAGATCAACGGACGGCGGCCGCTTATCGGCAGTTCATATTTGAGGAACGCATGGTGGCACTGGTCTATAACGATGATCTCCGGCTGGACGGGATTCCGGATCTTGCCCGGGACGTGTATGAGGGTATGCCGCGGAGTCTGTTTCGATTGAAGGCTGGAAGGCACGGTGTCCCCCGCACGCTTTTGCGAAACTGGCTGGATGTCCTGTCAATGGCGAACAGGGGTCTGGCCCGGCAGAGTCAGGGGACTGCGCTCGCTCCGTGGCAAAAGACGCTGAGTGAAGTACGGGTGCTGACGGGCGGGTGGAGCCCCAAATGCAACGAGGTACGACCGCATCAGTCGCTGTAAAACCTGACTTCGATCGAATATTCTGAACAAATACCAACCTGCAGGAAACGCCAGGTCATATGCGGAAGTGGAGCCCAGTGCGAAAGTTGCCAATCATGATCGCCTGTTTCCTGGTGATGCCGCTCGATGTGCTGTGACCGTGAACTCAAGCGAGCCAATGAGGTTCTGCGGAACATAACAAGCCAATACTCGCGGGGCATCGCCGAAACCCTGTCGCAGGTTGGACAGGGTTGGTAGATCAGGTGCCATCCCCGGGAGCGCTTCTGGCAGCGATAACCCATTCCAGGTGTCTTCGTGCTGAAGACAGAGGCATGTGAAATTGATTCTGTACAGGCTGGCCGCCAATATGATCCTGGTCCTGCATACAATGGTCGTCCTGTTTGCAGTCCTGGGTGGTTTGCTGATCATGGTCGATGTTCGCATGGCGCTTGTTCATCTTCCTGTGGTGGTATGGTCATCAGTCGTCAATCTTGCCCACTGGACGTGCCCCCTGACGCCGCTTGAGCAGTGGCTGCGGCTCCGTGCGGGCCAGACATCTTTTTCAGGCGGGTGGATACAACACTATCTGGAGCCGGTTGTGCGACCCCTTGGCATGCCGAGAACGATGGAACTGGTGGCCGGTATCTCCGTCATTGTGTGGAATCTGGTGGTCTATGGATTGATCCATTGGATCTTTGGTTTTGACTTGATCTCTGGCCGGGCATGGTAATTCTCGAAACAGATCGGCTGATCCTGTGCCATCTTCAACCAGAACACATCGAGCCGCTGTTCACGCTCTATCGTGACCCGGAAATCAGGCGGTATTTCCCGGATGGTACCCTGACCCGGGATGAGACCCGGCGTGAGATTGAATGGTTTGCAAACGGCCACCCGGAGTACCCTACGCTCGGTCTGTGGGCCACACTCGAGCGTCAGACCGGCGCGTTTCCAGGGAGGTGTGGGCTGCTTCCGTGGACCATTGACGGCAGGCATGAAGTAGAACTTGCCTACCTCATCGACAAGGCAAGATGGCGTCAGGGCTTTGCCACGGAGGCCGCGTCCGCGATTGTCCAATACGCCGCTGAGCGCCTTGGGTTACGTCGGCTGATCTGCCTGATCGCCCCGGGTAATGACGCGTCGGTCCGGTGGCCGTCAAGGTGGGAATGCAGTTTGAACGTGAATATACAGATGAGTTGGGTCCAAGCCACATCTATGGCCGGTCCATCGGAATTGACCGACCCGGGCCGTGACGGCCTGCAGACCTGGCAATTCGCCCGGGCATCGGGGAAATGCCCGGCGTGATCATTGCAGAGCGTGGGTCCTGATGTTAACGATGGCAGGGTCTGCCGGTACCACTCGCCCCTCGTTGTCCCGTGCAAACGGGTCAATGTAAAACATGGATTCGGTCCGGGGTTCCGGTTCAATCAGCAGGTCGCCAACAACGATCGGGCCAAAGTCAAACGAATCTAGCGGCCGCTGATGGGCGACAAACACGGTTCGTGTGGTCTGATGTCCCCCCATCACGCCAATGGCACCGACCCTCGCGACCGCGTTGATCTGTTCGCCGTCGATCAGCAGGCTCGGGACATACAGCCCCGTGATGTGAACCTCCGTGAGGCCATTGCTTCCCTGACCGAGGAAGTTGAAGTTGCCCGTTCGGGTTGTGATGAGGCCGCCTCGATTATCGTCCTGCACCACGGTGCCCTGGCGGGTGTGCCATCGCTTCTGGGTGACCCGGTGAACATAGATGCCATCGAGGCGGCTGCCTTCAACCCCGCGATTGAAGCCGTAGGAACCGAGGTTGATGACCCCGCCGATATCACCCTGAATCACGGTCGCATGCCGGTAGGCCACATTCTTTGCTGAAATCTTGATGGCGTCATCGGCGATGTGCAGGTACACCTGCTCCACCACCGAGCCATCGCCGCCAATCTCCGGGCCGTCTGCAGCATGGCGCCAGTTGCCAACCACCTTTACATCCCGGACGCTTACAGGGCGATTGTTGGCGCCGGGTTCCGCTCTGTGACTGACGAGTTCTTCCAGCGAGGCCATCGGCATGGTCACCACGTTGACGTTCACGGCAGCCTGATGGCGGGTCGGGGCATTGGCTATCGTGATGCCCGAGAGGGTCACGGCGAAGCCCCCTGTTGCGCCTGACGCGAGTGAGATCAGGCCCGAGTCAATCTGGTATTCCGCGAGGTCTCTTGTCGTCGCGCTGTTGCCATGGTCATCGTTGCCACGGCTCGCAAACATCGTGGTGGTTTCACCAGGGATCAGTCTGTTGAAACCGTGCGCGGTGTAGTCGGGCCGGTCAGCAATCTGCTGGCCGTCGATGCGCCCGCAACCGGTTACACCAAGGTGCATTCGGGTCCTGGCATTGGCCGTGCCAACGTAGGTGATTTCAAAGTCGCCGGTGGTCGTTTCCGGTGATTGGGCGAAGGCCCTCGCCAGCTCATTCTGGGCTTCGTTCACCACGCGGAATGCCGCATATTGAGTGCTGATTGGGTGCTGGCTGTCGCCGTCCAGCCGCAGCGTGATCTCGCCGGTCCTGTCTGCCACGGTACGGGCCAGGGCCCCCGCATAGACCAGGTACAGGGCACCGTCCTGCTCCCGCGTCTGCCAGGAAGGCGGCTGGCCCTGTTCCAGCCAGTCGATTTCAGTGCCGGTTTCGTGCTCGGCGGGCCGCAACCAGAGTGCCACGGCCAGTCGGCCGCTGTTCTCCGCTGCTGTGGCCCTTTGCGTTGCCCGCATGGTCAGGATCAGCGTGGCGTGCTGGGCGGTGACCCCGTCCAACCACAGATTCCGCAGTTCATCGAAACGAAAACCGTCGCCATGGGGCACACCTTCGACGGTCCGCAGACCTGTTAGAAGCCGGACGGACCGGGGCGCCAGACCGGGGTGCCGGATCACAAACGAATTGGGCAGCACCCGCCGGTATTCGAACTGGTGGGTCTCAAGGTAATCAAAGGTGGCGCGTTCGTCCGGCTCATTTGGTGCGCCATCCCTCCATTGCCAGGCGAAAGCGGTGGCCTTCTGGGTCAGATCCTGAACCCGGGGATATCGATGAACCTGGCCCGGCAGTATCACATTGTCGTCATCCGGGAATCGTATCTCGAACGGTGCCGGGGCCAGCCGGTCTGCCGTCCACCTTGTTGCTGGCCCTTCAGGCATCGTGCATCCGTCTGTAAAACCGCAAGACTATCCATGATGGGACAGAGTTGCCAGCCATGCCATACTCGACACTCATTTGGCCAGACCTGGAATCAGGAGTATCACCAATGAGCATTGATGACGAACTGCGGCGGCGTGGTGAACGGGTGATCCCCGGTGGCATGTTTGGTCACATGAATGCCGGGACCCTGCCGCCCGGCTATCCGCAGTATTTCGAGCGTGCCGAGGGGTGCCGGCTGTGGGATGTCGATGGTAATGAGTTCATCGACTTCATGTGTGCCTATGGCCCGATGATTGCCGGGTATCGAAACCCGCAGGTCAGCGCCGCGGCAGACCGTCAGCGTCAGATCATGGATATTGGCGATGGGCCGACGCGACTGATTGTGGATCTGGCAGAACAGCTGACGACGCAGATCAGCCATGCAGACTGGGCGATCTTTGCCAAGAATGGTAATGACGCGACCACTGTCTGCAACATGGTGGCCCGGGCCCATACGGGGCGGCGCAAGATACTGGTGGCGCGGGGCGCCTATCATGGTGCCCAGCCCTGGGCCTCCCGGCGAACGAAGGGCACCCCGGAGGAAGACTATGTTCACTTCCCCCGTTATGAGTTCAATGACATCGAGAGCATCCGCCAGGCCGCGGCAGAGGTCGAGGGTGATCTGGCCGGGGTCGTGGTTTCCGGCTTCAAGCACGATGCGGGCTTCCCACAGGCATTGACGGATCCCGAATTTGCCCGGGCGGTGCGCAAGTTGTGTGATGACACCGGTGCTGCGCTCATTCTGGACGATGTCCGTGCCGGTATGCGGCTGTCACTGGATTCAAGCTGGTCCCTGTTCGGTGTGCAGCCCGATTTGTCCGCATGGGGGAAGTGCATCGCTAACGGTGAACCCATTGCGGCGGTGCTCGGCAGTGAAACGTACCGGGAGGCTGCAGCGGAGGTCTTCGTGACCGGTTCGTTCTGGTATCAGGCTGCGCCCATGGCGGCAGCGTTAGCCACCCTTGCAATCCTTCGGCAGGAGGATGCGCCACGGCGCCTTGATCATCTGGGCCAGATGTTTCGGGATGGGCTCTACGAACAGGCACAGCGGCATGGTCATTCATTGTTGCAGACCGGGCCGCCCGCGATGCCCACCGTGATGTTCGAGGATGACAAGGGCTTTGAGGTGGGTTTCAGGTTCTGCAGCGCCGCGCTTCGCGAAGGCGTCTACCTCCATCCCTGGCACAACATGTTCCTCTCACTTGCCCACCGGGAAAGCGACATTGGCCGGGCGCTGGAAGGCACCGACAGGGCATTCGGCACGCTGTAGCCTGGCGGGTTCCGCGATTACCGGGGAAGCAATCGGAGTCTGCTCGGACTTGGGGGTGCTCTGATCGGGCAGCCCCGCATCTGCTTGCAGTATCCTGACGAACAGTCCGGGTGGATCGGCTATACTGGACCAATCCTGACACTGGTATCCATGCATCCTGCGCCGATCCGATCGGCTCCCGGATTGTCCTGATAGGACCCCTATGCCGACAACCATCGTGGTCGAAGACGAACAGGGCGAGCACATCGTCGTGAAGCGCAAGACGCGGTTGCAGCAGTTCCTGCAACTCGTTCGGCCCTATCGATGGATGCTCGGCCAGTGTCTCGTCATCATGCTGATCATGTCTGGCGTCGCCATGGTGCAGCCGCTCTTGTTCGCTGAAGTCATTGGTCGCGCCCTGCCCAATCAGGATCTCGAATTGTTCACAGCGTGTCTGGTTGGCATGCTGGTCGTTATGCTGGTGGGTGAGGTTCTTGGTCTGCTCAACGGGCATCTGCTGCGGCTGGTGGCTGGCAGGGTCATTTTCGACATTCGCAGAAAGATGTACGCCCATGTCCAGCGCCTGTCCCTCAGCTTCTTTGAGAGTCGCAGCCCGGGTGAGATCAATTCACGTCTGATGGGGGATACCGCGTCCATCGCGAACCTCGTGACCGGCACCGTCCTGCGGACCATAGAATCGGTCTTTCGGGCCACCTTCATCCTGGGGCTGCTGCTCTGGATGGACTGGCGGATTGCGCTGATTGCCATGGCCGTGACACCCCTGCACTTCCTCAGTTACTTCCTTTTCGAACGTCGTCTGGGGCACGAGTCCTGGAAGGCTACGGAGAAGAACTCCCAGATCAATGGCAAGACGAATGAGGTGTTCGACGCGGCCAAGGTCGTCAAGGGATATTCAGCAGAGCAACGTGAGGTCAAGACCCTGGTGGCCCAGCTTCGTGAAGGCTATGAGATTGGCCTGCGGTCAGGCTGGCTGACCAATGCCTGGGGCGCGTTCACGAACTCCGTGTCTCACGTGGGCTCGTTAGTCGTCATGGTCGCGACCGGTCTTGTGGTGATCTGGATGGACCCCACCGGCCTGACGGAAGCACAGACCCGGGACCAGGTGCAGCAGGGGGTCGTCAACTTTTCGGCCATGATCGCCTATGTGGGCATGCTGTATGCGCCGATTTCCCAGTTGATCAACGTGGTTGGCCAGATCATTCCCGCCCGGGTTGGGCTGCAGCGGGTGTATGAAATTCTGGATCTGGAGCAGGATGTGGTCGACAAGCCGGACGCTCTGCATCGGAAGATCAAGGGTGATGTGAAGTTTGAGCAGGTCTGTTTCGCCTACCCGATGGACAAGCAGGTGCTGTCGGACATCAGCTTCACCGCCTCGACCGGGCAGGTGATTGCGCTGGTCGGCCCAAGTGGTGCAGGCAAGACCACGGTGGCGAATCTGATCGCGCGCTTCTATGAGCCTACCGCCGGACACATTCTGATCGACGACATCGATATCACCGATTACGCCGTCCACAGCCTGCGCAATCAGATGAGCCTGGTGCTGCAGGAGACGTACCTGTTCCGTGGGACAGTGCGTGAAAACCTGCTGTATGGAAAACCCAACGCGAGCGAAGACGAGGTGATCAACGCCGCGATGCTGGCCAATGCCCATGAATTCATCCAGGCCATGCCCTATGGTTACGACACCATTATCGGTGCCCATGGCGCAAGGCTTTCCGGTGGCCAGCGGCAGCGCCTGGCGATCGCCCGGGCGCTCATCCGGGACCCTCGACTTTTGATACTCGATGAGGCGACCAGCGCCCTGGACACGGCGTCTGAAATGAAGGTGCAGGAGGCCCTGGCCACATTGATGAATGACCGCACGACCTTCATCATCGCCCACCGATTATCCACCATCAAAGATGCCAGCCAGATTCTGGTGATGGAAAAGGGCCATATCGTACAACGAGGGACCTATGGGGAACTGATCGAACGGGATGGCCTGTTCCGCAAACTGTACGATCCCAAATGGGCCAAAGAGCGAGAGGAGAGAGAGGAAGAAGAACTCAAGGCCCTGTCGGAAGAGCTGAAGGCGGGCGCGGTTTGATTCTGCCAAAGAATGCCCAGGTCTATGATCTGGCCTGCCATTACGAACCCCGCTCGGACTTTGCCTTGTCCGCCCGCCTGCGTAAATCAGTCAAGGAACTGCAGGACGAGTTCGGGCGGCGCGCCTGGATGACCGGGTCCTACTCCGGCAGGCCTACCATCCATACCGACATGAAAGGCATTGCCATCGGTACCCGGATAGAGATGAGTACGCTGGTATTCCGGCCCAGTCGCCGGCAGGATCGGGTGGCCAATATCTTCCGCATGTTCCAGGCCGCCGCCGACCGGGGCATTTCGTCGGGCCCCATCGCCCGGATGACCGTCCGGTTTGACCATGCGGATCGCCGGGTGGACCTGCGTGAGCCGATCATGGATGCCTTCGCGGAAGTCTTCGGAAACCCCTGTATCTTCCAGTTTCAATTCAACAACTATCTGCGCATTGGTCGCGCGGTGGTGCATCAGGAACTGGTGCACTATCTTCGTGAAGATGGCCCCTACCATTCCGATCACCAGCCACGGGTGGAGAAGGTGCAAAACGAACTGCATCGCCAGCCCGGCCGCTACGAGGGCTATCGGTATTTTGTGGAGCCGCTGTTCACTCCGGGACAGAAGCCAGAGGTCCGGTTCTGTTACAGCGGTGCCCGGCCTGACAAGCTCATCGAGGTGACGCTGCGCCAGAAGAGCGAAGAAACCCTGGCATTTGTGGAGCCAGGCGAAGTTGATGCTGCGCCAGACAGGTTCGTCTCGCTGGCAGACTATGACCTGGGGTCGCGCCGGTTCGGGGCGCTATGGGTGTCCGAGAAGGGGCTGCTGCGGCGAATCGACCGGGTCTGGCTGCCTCTCGTATACCTTTTTATGGACCGTGAACTCTGGCCGATCCTGGATCGTTCTTTCAGTTGGGAGGAACTCTACGCCCGGCAGCGCAACAGCCGATACGTGCCCATCTCGTCCCGCAGTTCAACCACGTTCCTGGACATCTGCATTGAGCGGTTGCGGGAGCGCCGAATCATTCTGGCCGACGGCAGCCGCTACCGGCTGAATCCGGAATTCCCGAACATACTGCACGTCACCTATTACGAGCTCGGTGAGTACGACAAGCGTCTTTCCTGAGCCCTCAGCGTGCCCGGGTCGGCCACGCCGTTGTCGTGTCGGGAAGTTTTCCGGACGGCACAGCGTGCGGCCAGAACTTCCATGAAAGGCGCTGGCGAGTTTATGAGGCTGGCCACAGGAAGCGGTAGATCATCAGCAACCACACCGGCCCGGCCACACACAGGGACAGCATCACCGCCGCTGATCCGTAGTCTTTCGCCCGCCCGGACAGTTCATGATGTTCCTCACCGATTCGGTCCACGGTGGCTTCTATCGCAGAATTGAGCAGTTCCACCACCAGCACAAAGATCGATACCGCCATCAGCATCAGGAAGTCACCGGCGGAGGATGAGATCAGCATGGCGACGGGTATCAGGATGATCAGAAGGGCGGCTTCCTGACGGAACGCCGACTCTCTTTGCATCGCGCTGGTCAGGCCCCGTATGGAGAATCGGGCCGCATTGGCCAGATGGCGAAATCCCGTGTTGGCAGACTTGTCGAAGTATGGGTCTTGCATGGGTTTCACGAGTGGGCGCAGTCCGCGGACGTTGCCATAGGGAATCTGGCAAAGCAAGCAACGGGATCGGGGGGCTCTGGGAACCGCATCGTCAGTGCCTCGGCACCAGGCTTGGCACTAGCCTGGTACTGCATCGGCACCACCTCGGCACCACCTCGGCACCACCTCGGCACCACAATGCCACTATATCGACACCCACATCGGTATTGCGGGTTTGACATGGGCCGCGATTTGAACGATTTTGTGGCTGCATTTAACTAGCGGTCACCAAAGGAGACACCATGGAATACAGCGACATTCTCTACGAGACAGACGGACGCCTTGCCTACATCACACTGAACCGGCCGGAAAAGCTGAACGCGCTGTCCAACAACCTGCGCGCCGAGGTTATGGACGCCATGAAGGAGGCCGAGAGTGACGATGAGGTGGGCGTCATCATCCTCCGGGCCAACGGCAGATCATTCTCGGCCGGTTACGATCTCTCCCCGTCCCGGGCAGCGGACGACGACAGTTTTGTCAGCCCTCGTTCAAAGTTGCCGGATACCGGCAGCATGCATCCGGGCACCAACCAGTGGGCACGCCACGTGGTGATGACCAATTGGATCATCTGGGAGCTGGGCAAGCCTGTCGTCGCGCAGATTCAGGGACACTGCCTTGCAGGCGGGACGGAACTTGCCACCAGCTGCGACTTCCGGATCTGCGCTGAAGACGCCAAGATCGGCTATCCCCCGGTACGCGCCATGACTACCATGGACATGATCTGGACGCCCTGGCACATGTCGCCAGCCAAGGCGCGAGAGTTTGCCTACATTGGTGATTCATTTTCCGGCACAGAGATGGTCACCCAGGGCTGGGCCAATTATGCGGTACCGCAGGATCAGCTCGCGGAGTTCACTGAAACATTCGCACGCCGTATGGCCAACATCGACAACGAAATGCTGATGTATTCCAAGCGTTCGGTGAATCGACAGTATGAAACCATGGGCATTCGTCAGGGGCTGCATTCCGGTACGGAAATCCAGGCACTGTCATCCGCCCGACCGGCGGCTTCCGAGTGGGGCAGACGGGTTCGGGAAGACGGCCTGAAGGCTGCGCTGGAATGGCGCGACGGGCCCTTCCGCGACTTCCGGGGTGCCTACGACAGTGCACCGAAAGAGCGTGCAGTGGCCGGGATGGACCCCAAGGACAAGGGCGGAAAGGGCGGCTACTGATTCGCCGCTGCCGTGGGGTGAGGGCTTTACGCGGTCAGCGAAAAGCCCTCGTAGCCGCTCGCGGCAACCTCATTGCATTTCTCCCGGTAGGCGCCGACGCCACCCACATAGGGCATGAAGATCCTGGGCTTGCCCGGGATGTTCGCTCCCAGATACCAGGAATTGCAGGAAGGGGCCGTCAGCATGGTCCCGTTGGCGGCCTGGTTGACGTGCTCGATCCACTTCTGCTCGGCCTCTGGTGTGGGCTCGATGGCCCGGTACTGATGCTCGTCCATGTGGGCGATGCAGTCAGTGATCCACTCGACGTGCTGCTCGATAGACACAATCATGTTGCTGAGTACCGAGGGGCTGCCAGGGCCGGTGATGGTAAAGAGGTTTGGAAAACCTGCCACCTGCAGGCCCAGATAGGTTCGCGGGCCGGCTTCCCATCGACTCTTTAGCGAAACACCTTCACGCCCCTTGATATCAATGCCGAGCAGCGCACCGGTCATGGCATCAAAGCCGGTGGCATACACCAGTGCATCAAATTCGAAATCCCCCTGGGCGGTCTTGATGCCGGTGGCGGTGATGCGCTCGATTCCGCCCCGCCGCAGATCGACCAGCGTCACGTTGTCCCGATTGAAGGCCTGATAATAGTCGGTGTCGATCACCGGCCGCTTGCAGCCGATGGGATAGCCCCGTGGCATGAGCCCCTCGGCGGTCTGTTCGTCTTTAACGATGCGGCGGACCTGTTCCCGATACATGTCGCAGGCGAGTTCGTTGGCATCCATGTCCAGACCGATGTCGACGAATTTCCGGATGGCTACGAAACCCATCTCGTCCAGGGCTGACATTCTTTGCTCCGGTGTGGTTTGCAGGATGTGCTCGGTGGGTGGCGTGTTGTCTGCACCGCCAAAACCGAAGCCATAGCCAACGATGCCCGCCTGGGATGCCCGCTGGGCCTCGCGGATCTGTTCATAGTTAGCTCTCGCCTTCTCGATAAACTCTCTGGTCAATGGCCGGTTGTGCGCCGGCATGGTGTAGTTGGGGGTGCGCTGGAAGATGGTCAGGTGTTTGGCATTTTCGGCAATGACGGGGATCGCCTGAATGCCGGATGATCCGGTACCGATGATCCCGACGGTCACTTCGCTGAAATCGACACCTTCGTGGGGCCATTCGCCGGTGTGATATACCGGGCCGGCAAAGTCCTCGGCACCGGTGATATAGGGTGTATTGGGAACCGACAGACACCCCGTTGCCATGATGCAGTAGCGGGTCAGAAACACTTCGTTGCTGTCCGTGGTGATTCTCCAGCGACGGTTCTCATCATAGTGAGCGGATACCACGCGGGTGTTGAACTGAATGTCACGCCGCAGATCAAACTTGTCCGCGACGCGTTCGGCGTACTTCAGAATCTCCGGCTGTCCGGCCATGACTTCAGTCCAGTCCCACTCCTGTTCCAGCTCTTTGGAAAAGCTGTAGGAGTACTCCATGCTCGGAATGTCGCAGCGGGCCCCGGGGTACCGGTTCCAGTACCAGGTGCCGCCAACATTTTTGCCGGCCTCGATCACACGGGCGGAAAGCCCGAGTCCCCGCATTCTGTGCAGCATATACATGCCGGCAAATCCTGCACCGACAACCAAAACATCGAATTCCTGTGCTTCGGTCCTGCTCATGAATCTGTCTTCCTCTTGTTGTGTCAGTCGATCACCACCAGCATAGGGATCAAACCGGGGTCTGGCGATGCCGGATGGCAGGGCGCAACGGTTCCTGTCGCCTGCCCGGGATTGACCAGGGCACTAAACTACCACAGAACCGCTTTCCGGCAACGAAGGCCAGTTTCCTGCAGATGCATGCAAATCGGCAAGTCGGCGTATCGTCCATGGCCGACTCAGGGCTTGCTGGCGAGTTCGTCCGCGACCCAGCTGATGGACCAGTTGTGGCCCAGCCGGTGGCCGTTGTATTCATCAGGCAGGTCCGTGACGGACATACCCTCCACGGATACGAGTTGTGGATCAACCGGGAGGCTGCTGAAGGCGCCGTCCAGTTCGTGGCGGGTACGCCACTGATGAAAGACAAGGCCCTCTGCGATGCCGGACGGCGGCGCATAGCTGCAGGCGGTATTGAGCCCCGACATGCCAGCAAGTGGAGCTGCCACCACATGAACTTCCGTCGGAACCGGCCATTGACGGCCCACCAGATGGGACGCCAGCACACCGCCCAGGCTGTGGCCAACGATCCGGATGCGGGCGAGGCCCTGTCGGGCGGCAAGCTCCACCGCCGCTGCAGCAAGCGCATCCGCTGCCAGGGACGGGCATTCTGAATAGTCCCAACGATAGAAGTAGGTTGCGGTAGAGTCGTCATCCATGGTCTTCAATGGATAGACCCATTCGTATCCCTCGCTGGCGTAGCCATGAATGCCAATCAACAGAGCTGTGGGCTCTGTCGCCCCGGCGGGTTCACCTTTCTCAAGCGGGTGCAGGCCATACGCCAGTGCCATCAGCCGCTGGCCGGAGGCCTTGACGCTATCGCCAGCATCCAGTTCAGATAGCCAGGGATACCCTTCGTTGAAGGCCGTTGGCCCGCACGCGGTCAGGCATGCGAGCAGCAACCACGCCGCCAGGTGTTGCCAGGGCTGGTTCATTTCCGCCTTCGGGGTGTGGTACGCCTAGTCCTCAACCTGTATCGGGCTGAATTTTGCAGGCCGCTTTTCTACGAACGAGGCCACGCCTTCCTTGAAATCGCCCCTTGCCAGGCTCTGGTCCATCCACACTGTCGATTCGTTCATGGATTCGCCCAGTTCGCGATTCAGGTGCTTGTAGACCTGGCGCTTCATCATCATCAGGGACATCGGCGCGGCGGTGCCTGCAATAGACTGCAGGTATTCCCTGGCGGCCACGGCGCACTGGCCGGTCTCTGTCACGCGATTGGCCCAGCCCATGCGATGGGCCTCATCGGCCTCGATACGCCGTGAACTCCAGAAAATGTCCAGCGCATTGGAGGGGCCGACCAGTCGCGGCAGCATCCAGCTGGTTCCGTGTTCGGCGATCAGCCCGCGGGGTGAGAAGGAAGAAACGATGCGTGCACCCTGGTCCATGAATCGCATGTCACAAAAGGTCGCATAGCTGAAGCCCAGCCCGGCGCAGGCTCCGTTGATGGCGGCAATGAGCGGTTTACGCAGCCCGAGAAAGTAGGTGGGTGAAGAAAGATAGTTGGGATCACGATCCGGGTTGCCCGGGTCCGCCGCCAGCCCGTCGAAACTCTTGCCGATCCGTTTGCCGGCGGCGCTCATGTCGCCAAGATCATTCATGTCCACCCCGGAGCAAAAGCCCCTGCCGGCACCAGTGAGTACAGTGCCGATCACGTCCGTGTTTCGCTCGCTGGCATCCAGAGCGTGCCGAATCTCGGCCTGGGTGAGGCTGGTCAGGGCGTTGAGCTTGTCTGGCCGGTTCATGGTGATGGTGGCCACGGCCCCGTCGATGTCATAGATGATCTCTGCATATTCCGTCATAGTCGCCTCCGCGGATGATTCTGGTGTGACAATTGGTGTCACTCTGTGTGTTACGGCTATCTGTCGGCTATAGAGTACGCGAATCGACCTGGAACTTGTACAGGGCAGGTTCGGCATTTAGCCCAATATCTGGATGATCCGCTGGTCTTCCGGGAAGGTCTGATTTGAAAGCCGTCGTGAGGTGGCATTGGCCACCTGCCACCGACACTGAGACACTTGAGGCGACCAATTCGTGCCACGCTATCGCGTGGCGAAAGCCGCGATTACTGTCTTGCAGCCCGTTCGAAACCGCGAAGCCAGAGCATATTCGTGGCTGCCCGGGCTCTCCTGTACTCAAGAGACCCTGTTTACAGATGAGCGATAACTGGCTGGCTTTAACAGGATTGCATGACGCTACGAATGGTCGGTGACTGCCTTTGAATCAGGCAGGCGTTTCTATATCGTTGGAGGCAAGGACGCAGGAGGACTGCCATGAAGGTTGTACGAATCTATACAGGGGCCGACAATCGGTCGCACTTCGAGGATGTGGAGATCTCCCTGCCACACTCCGGTATTGGCGGCACACTTTCCGATCTGGTTCGAGGCCCTGGCGTCATCTTTCGCGAGGTAGCCGGTGACTATGACCTGGATTTCCACACGGCCCCGCGGCGTCAGTTCGTGGTCAATCTGACGGGTGCAGTGGACATCACCGTCGGGGATGGTAGCCGGCGGCGCCTTGGTGCGGGTGAAATCCTGCTGGCCGAAGACACCGTTGGCGAGGGGCACTGCAGTCAGGCAGTTGCCGGCATGCCGCGACAATGCCTGTTTATCCCGATTGACGATGATGTGGTGATTGGTCAGACGCCTGGTGCATGACTTAGGGCCTGTTGCCACGATGGCTGTGATCCCCCGATTCTGGCAACCATAAGGGTAAACGCCATTGGTGCGCCCGTGTCAGGTGCGCCGTCGTCGTGTCGAGCTGTAAAGCGTGCCTCCGTGAGAGTGTGGCCGGGTGGCATGGGAGCAGCCATGCTAGTTGCGTCAGGCTGACGGAGGGGAAATGCCAGTTCCTCACCCGTCGCGGCTGGCGCCTTTCCGTCGATTACGGCTCGACCATTCAGATATTGGCGCTTAGACTGGTTCTTCAGTCGTTCTTGGCGAACGAAAAGGAGCGAATATGTTCATCTGCCGCATTGGCCTTTCATTGTTTCTGGCATTGTTTCTGGCGCTCATCGCCATACCTGGCACTGCTGAGGATGTGGCGGCGCCGGTGCTCAAGCTCATGGCGCCGGAGGGTGAGGTGGAATACAGCCTGGATGGGACAGCATGGCGGGATGCGCCCAGAATCAAGTATCTGTTTGACGGCTATATGGTGCGGACAGGCAAGAACAGCACCGCCCGGCTGGTGAACCAGGAATCGGGAACCATCCAGACACTGGCGGCAGACAGCAAGATTGAAATACTTGACCGTGGCGTGGTGGTTCACAACGGTGCACTCAGCAAGCCGCGAGAGGAAGACACTTCCATCTGGCAGAGCATCATGAACAAGTTTGCCCTCGCCCAGAAATACACCACGGTCAGGCGGGCACCGGGTGGGTGTGATCCCAAAGTGCTGACTGCCGATACCCTGGTGGTGTCTCCCGACCATCCTGACCTGGTGTGGCGCAACGCCTGTCCGGAATATCGGTATCGGCTGTTGATTCAGCGCATCATCCCGTCCACCGAGGAAGAAACGAAGCTGGCGCCGGTGGTCACCATCGAGATTCCTCCCCATGCCACCTCGGAGATGATCCGTTATTCCGTGGCCGATCTTGCGCCGGCGATCTATCAATATCGCGTGGAAGTGCTGGATAAGGATGGTGTCATCTTCAGCCCCAGAGAGGCCAGCGAGGTGACCGTGATGGATGCCAGGATGGCGAATGAGATCGTCGAGACCCTGGCGGGCGTGGAGGGAGACATCATCCTGCAGACCGATATCCTGACGCAGCGGAACATGCTGGTGGCCGCAATGGACCTGCTGCGCGGCTACTTCGAGGAGTTTCCCAAAGAGAATGATCTGCGGCCATTACTCGCGGAGGCGTACGCCAGGCTGCGCCTCGAGTCTTTGCGTCAGGCGGAATCCAGACTGTATCACGCGTTGATGGCAGAGTAGCAGCGATAGCGTCAGTGCAGGCGTCCTGCAGTTCAGGCCCGGGCCTTCGATTGCCGCGCGGCAAGACGCTCGGCATGTAGAGCATTGCGTCGGTCCATATAATCGTCCGCGGCGGTGGGCGGTCCGTAGTGCCGCACCATTTCGTCGCGGGGGTCCTGGGCAAACATATGTCCGGCACCCTTGCACACCTTGAATCCCAGAATGTCCTGGAGCGCCTTCGGAAAGGTGAGCATCCGGCTGGGATGTACTGACATCATCAGATTCTCCTGCTGCCGCATCGATCCATTACAGTAATTGATGGTGAGTGCCACACGGTCGCCGTTCGACTGGTTGTGCCCGGCCCCGTGGTAGCAGGAGCCCAGGACAAACGCGACGCTGCCTGCGGGCATCACCACAGGAACGGTTTCATAGTCTTTGCTGAAATCCGGATCGTCCGGCAGGTGATTGCTGCCGGGAACCACCCTGGTGGCGCCCGTCTCTTCGGTAAAGTCAGACAGCGCCCACATGGTATTGCAGACGAGGTTCGGATGCGGCCGCGGAAACTGATAGACACCGTCGTCGACGTGGATCGCCTGCGCCTTTTCACCCGGCCCGACGACCGCACTGCCCATGGTCGAGAGCAGAAATCCCTCACCCAGGACCTTCTCCAACACCGCCAGTATTCCGGGGTGAGTGGCGACCCGTTCCCAGACCTCGCCGTCGTTCAACACATCAAACCAGCGTCGGGTGACAAGGCCGGTGAAAGGCCCGGGCGGGATGTCACCGCCTGGTCTCACTTGTTGCAGGCGGTCCAACTCGGCGCAGATTTCCTCACGAAAATCGTCGGGAATGGCGCCTTCCATGATCGCGTAGCCATCACGCTCTATGGCCTCGGCGTATTGATTGGCCTCGTCCTGTGTCAGTTTTCCCATGGGTTCTCCTGAATGTGCTGTGAGGCTACTGTTTGTAGGACTGATCCTGTGCATCCAGCCGCCGCAGGGCGGCCTCCCAGGAGGCCCGGGCAGAAAAGCTCGGCGTGTCCTTGACCTTGCCGTACATGCCAAGGGTCCGCGCTGCACTTTCTTTGGTGTAGTACAGTTGCTGGCCGCTCGCCAGGGCGTCCACCTGAACCTTGCAGGCGTTCTCCAGCGAATACATGAGGTAGAACGCCTCGCCAACCGTTCGTCCGCAGGTCAGCAGTCCGTGATTGTGCATGATCATCGCGAATCGGTCGCCCAGGTCACCGCCGATCCTGGCACATTCCTCGTCGGAGGCGACAGAGAGGTCATAGGGGTGGTAGGCAACGTTCTCCATGATCTCGCACGCGGTCTGGGTCAGTGGCAGCAACCCGCATCGCATGGTAGAAACGGTCATGCCGGCCCTGGTGTGGCTGTGCAAGGCCACATTGATGTCGGGTCGGGACTTCAGTACGGCACTGTGAATGGCGTGTCCGGCACCGTTGTACGGGTAATCGCCGTAGATCACGTTGCCCTCGAAGTCTACTTTCAGCAATGATGAGGCGGTGACCTCCTCGAACAGCAGACCGTACGGGTTGATCAGATACTGGTCCGCGACGCCCGGCACCCGGGCCGAGAGATGGGTAAAGATCAGATCGGTCCAGCCGTATTGGACAAACAGCCGGTAGCAGGCCGCGAGTTCCACCCGCAATTGCCATTCTTCATCTGAAATCTGTGTTCTGGGTGAGGCGGCTTCTGACATGAGTTTACTCCAGCGTAACGACTCAATTCGGTATTCCAGAGCATGATAGCCTAAACGGGCAGCGCCGGCTGTGTCACGTCGCCGGTTCTGGTATTCTTGCTCGCCTGTTGGCTGCGACTGCTCCTACCGCAATCCCGGTCTCGATGAAAACCTAAATCTAGCCATTCTAATTGGAGAGGGATACATGAACGGATTTGATCTCATAGCAAAGTGCCTGAAGGCCGAAGGGGTAACGTGGCTCAGCTGCTTCCCCAACAACCCGCTGATTGAATCAGCCGCGAAGGTCGGTATCCGTCCCATCGTGTTCCGCCAGGAGCGTGGTGCCATCAACGCCGCTGACGGCTATGCCCGAACCATGCGTGGCAAGGTACCAGGCGTGTACGCGTCCCAGTCCGGCCCCGGTGTGGAAAACTCGTTTGGCGGGATTGCCCAGGCATGGGGCGAGGCCGTGCCGATGGTGTTTTTTCCCCTGGGCCATGGCCTCAAGGGCTATGACGTCAAGCCGAACTTCTCCGCCATCAAGAACTACGAACACATCACCAAGGAAGCCCTGTCCATCGATCGGCCGGATCGCATCACGACTCAGGTCCAGCGGGCGTTCCATTCCGTGAAGCACGGTCGGCCTGGCCCCTCACTGGTGGAGATGCACGGCGACGTGTGTGGTCGCGACGTGCCGGAACATGCCATGAACTACAAGCCGACCAAACGGTTCCGCTCGGCCCCCAGTGCCGGCGACGTGAAGGATGCGGTCAAGGCGCTGCTGGGTGCCAAACGACCGGTGATCTGGGCCGGTCAGGGTGTTTTGTACGCCGACGGGTGTGATGAGGTCCGTCAACTGGCGGAGCTGACGCAGATCCCGGTCATCACTACCATGGAGGGCAAGAGTATTCTACCGGACTCTCACCCGCTGGCACTGGGTTCAGCCAATCGGACGGCACCCCGCAACGTATTCAAATGGCTGGGTGAGTCTGATGTGGTGCTGTGCGTTGGCTCCGGTCTGACGCGGACCACCTTCGGAATCGACATCCCGGACGGCAAGACCCTGATCCATTCAACGGTCTCCCCGGAAGATCTGAACAAGGACTACACGGTGGACATCGGCCTGATCGGCGATGCGAAACTCACCCTGGAGATGCTGATAGAAGAGGTCAAGGCATCCATCGGGGAGAAGGGACGGGACAAGAATCAGGCGCTGCATGACGAGATTGCAAAGGGGCATGCAGACTGGCTGAAGGAATGGGAGCCGCTGTTGAACTCGACCGAGACACCGATCAACCCGTATCGGGTCATCAACGAGATCAACAAGGTGATCGATCACAAGAACAGTATTGTCACCCACGATGCAGGCAATCCGCGGGATCAGATCATGCCGTTTTACAAGGCCACCGACCCGGCTGGCTATATTGGCTGGGGCAAGACGACGCACCTTGGCTACGGCATTCCCCTGATGATCGGTGCCAAGCTGGCAGACCCTTCCAAGTTCTGCATGAATTTTATGGGCGATCTGGCGTTCGGACATACGGGCCTCGACATCGAGACGGCCGTGCGTGCGGAGGTTCCGATCACCACGGTGGTGATCAACAACTACACCATGGGTGGCTACGATGCCTACATGCCAACCGCCATGAAGGAATTCGGGGCGGGTAACCAGACCGGTGAATACGCCGAGGTGGGCAAGGCGCTTGGTGCCCACGGCATCAAGGTCACTGATCCGGCCGGCATCGGGCCGGCACTGGAAGAAGCCCAGCGGCAGAACAAGGAAGGCAAGACCTGTGTGGTGGAAATCATCACGCGTCAGGACACGCGCTTTTCCTGGTACAACGACATGCTCAAACCCGCATAGTCGGAATGGTTGACCGGCTCCTCTGGTTACGTCCGGTCCTTGTACTGATCATGGAATCTCCCTGGCTACCACATCGGTAACAGGGAGATTTTTTTGTCTCCGAGTAATTCGGTTTAGCAGGAATCTGCCTGTCATCGAAGCCACGATTGAATCGCAAGTGTCCGGTACTGGTTCAACGAGATTTCGCGGCAATTTTTCCCGACATTTTGTCGAGACGATGGCTTGACGGTCTAGAAAGTGATCGTCAGGAAGTCTGAAAAGCTGACGCCGTAGCGTTCCCGATAGGATAGCCAGGCAAGCACAAACCAGACCGTTGCGGTCAGGGTGGTGGCTGTCAGGATAGCAACCGTCGCGACAAAGACATCGCTGCCAAACACAAAGCGCAGACATTTCATGAGTGAAGCCATCTGTGAATTGTAGCAGGCTATCCCGGGACGGGGTGTCCCGTCGGTCCATGTCAACTAGCCCGAATGTTTGGCAAAGCTCTGTTTTCGAGCCGTTGGTGAGCAGATTTCGTGAGGTCAACGGGGAGAGGTTCCAGCCGTCCTGAAGTCGGATCGGACCAGGCGATCTGGGCAAGGGCCAGATTGCGAACTTGCGTATTCCTGATCGAACTGCAGCACAACATTCTTCTTGTCCAACTCCTTGAACAAGACACTCTGTTTGATGGTATTGTTTGCCATACATGTTTGCGGTACGAAGCCCTTTCCAGCCTATGCCCGCAAGCCCTTGAACGTCGGAGAACCCCATGTCAGGACTCTTTGTCGCCGCGTTTCCGTTCAACGATGACGTGCTCTCGCTGCCCGTCACGAACCTCGATGAGGCCGTCGCCTGGTATTCCACACACTTCGGGCTGCACGAAGTCTCACGTGAAGCCCAGCCTGTTCCGCGGGTGATCATGGCGCGGGACGATGCCCGCGTGGGGTTTGCCATCAATGGCGAGGATGCGACCCAGGACGGCGCGGCGATTCTGGTCAGTGACATTCACCGCGCCCGTGAAGATCTGGAGGCCCGTGGTCTGGAGGTAGGAGACTCGCGCATCGACGAGCGCGACGGCAAGAAGCTGGAGGTCTTTTTCATCGTGGCGCCGGATGGCCTCTGCTACTATTTTCACCAACCGCTCGAAGACTGATTTGCGACCTGCCCGGTGAGTGCTTCATTTGGCAGCGTTGTGGCGTGCAGCGTTGTCTCCTTAGCCAAAAAGTGCTTTAGTCTTCACTCCCGGGAAAGCTCTGATCAGGCGGAAAACGACCTGAATCAGAGGTTTCCTGGCAGTTGGTATCAGGCAGGACAGTCAATCCACCAGAATTACCCAGGAGAATAACGATGCGCGGCCGTCAGGTCTTCATGGAATCTCTTCGCCTCCACGGCGTCACCAAAATCTTCGGCAATCCTGGCACCACAGAGAGCCCGATGCTGGACAGCCTGATGGATTACCCGGACATCGAATACATCGTGCATCTGCACGAGGGCGTGGCCGTCGGCGCCGGCAACTTTTTCGCCCAGGCGTCGGGGCAGACAGCGGTTGTCAACATGCACGTCGCGCCGGGTCTGGGCAATGCGATTGGCGCGGTCTATGGCGCACTCAAGAACAATACCCCAATGATCGTCACGGCGGGCGCCCAGGATACACGCATGCGCCTGCGGGACCCGTTGCTCGGTTACGATCTGGCCGCGATGGCCGAACCGGTGACCAAGTGGAGTGTGCAGGTTGAGTCGGCCGATGAGATGGGCCCTGTTCTCGCCAGGGCCTTCAAGATCGCCAACCAGCATCCGGCCGGGCCGGTGTTCGTGGGACTGCCCATCAATGTGATGGAGCAGGAGACGGATATCGCCGCGACTACCGCAGGCTCCCTGGAAGAGCGTCCCTACATCGCAGAGGTGCATCTGGCGAAGGTGGCAGACCTCCTTCGTCGCAGCCGCAAGCCGGTATTCATCGCGGGTGACGATGTGGTCAGAGAAGGCGCGCGAGATGCCCTGGTGAAGCTGTCCGAGAAAACCGGCGCTGGCGTCCATATGGAACTCGTCAGCGGTCGCTTTTCGTTTCCTGCTGATCATCCTCACTTCCGGGGACGGATGGGGCCTGACGCAGCAGCGGTGCACCAGGCTGTGGGCGATTGCGATCTGGTCGTGCTGATTGGTGGCCCGTTCTTTGAAGAGGTCTGGCATACGGACGTGGCCCCATTCGAATCCAATACGACGGTCGTACAGCTTGAGGTCAGCCCCGCCAGGCTGGCCCATAATTTCAAGGTGGACGTTGGCCTTGCCGGTGACATCCGCAACGCACTGGAGCGGCTGAATGAAATGCTGGTCGATGAGACGGACTTTGAAGAGCGACGTGCCGCGCTGGCTGATCTCAAGGATCACGAAAACCAGGTGTCGAGCGACCGTTTTGAGGCGTTAAAAGACCGGTCACCCATGACCCCGTCCCAGGCCCTTTTTGAAGTGGGCCGGGCCATACCGGCAGACGCCCTCATCGCCGATGAAAGCATCACTGCCTCGGGCGACATGGTTCGCTACTTCCGGCTGGGTAGTGGGCGCGAATACTATGGCGGCAGGGGTGGCGGGATCGGTCAGGGTGTGGCGGGCAGCATCGGCGTCGCGGTCGCCCATCCGGACCGCCAGGTGATTGCGACTACCGGTGACGGGTCGGCAATGTACAGCATTCAGGCGCTCTGGACGGCGGCCCACCACGGGCTCAAGATCCTGTTCATCATGTTGTCGAATCGGGAATATCGTGTTCTGAAACACAACATGGACCAGTATCGTCGTCGTTTCGCGGTGGAATCAAACAAGCCCTATCCCCATATGGACCTCGCCAATCCGGTCCTCGGTTTCACGGAGATGGCTGCGGGAATGGGTGTCCCGGCAAGGCAGGTGACCGACCCGGCCGACATCGCCGCGGCCATTGCCGCAGGCGTCGCGGCCGAGGGTCCGTACCTGATCGACCTGGTCGTCGAGGGCCTGGAGACTCGCTAATCCAAAGGCCAGCCGGGTCGCGCCATGAGCTCTGCTACTACTGCCCGGTGAACTTTGCCGGGCGCTTTTCAAGGAAGGCGTTGATCCCTTCGGCCCGATCCTTGATCTGAACCTCCTGGGCCAGGGGCGTGGCGAATTCCATGAATTCCTGGTGGCTCATGTTGAGGCC
>JAQBUI010000007.1 GCA_027624035.1 Pseudomonadota bacterium
TAGCCTCCCCTCTATGCGCTGGTTAGTGATGGTTTCCACCATCGCCTGGACCTCTCCTTCAGTCCAATATCGCCGGGCGCCGTACTTGCGGCCGGGGGGATAGACTCCGCTCTGAACGCGCTCCCAGAACGTCGAATGTGCCATCGGGATGACCGGGGGGATGCCTCTTTTCCGGTCGCCGTGGATGTGATTGGCGTCGTACAGCCGCTCGATGGTCATAGCCCCTTTCCTGTGTTGTTGTAGACAGAAACTATGCTATGGCATCGGCGGCTATCCACAAAGGAAACTGAATAGCGTCTGGAGAGGGGGTTGAGTTTCCAGTTGAGGGCCAGCGAGAAGCCGGGTTGAATCTCCCTATGGGGGCGTCTCCGGGGCCGCCCTGACGATATCTTCCAGCCGCTTGCCGTCAGGGACCTGTATGCCCCTTATATCAAGCAGCACAGCGTTTGCCAATCGCGAGAATGGATCGTAAGGAGGCTCCCGTTTGATTCCCTTGATCTTCTTCTTGCCGGTGAGTCGCCGATAGGCGCGGGACAGATCCCCAATGAGCAGATCCCGGTAGTGGAGATCATTCTCTCGGGGAGTCTCTCCTGGTCCCGATAACGCCTGCCCCTTTCGATAGCCAATTAGGGCGTCACTCGATCGCTTGGCTCGGTCTCCTAGTGCACGATAGCTGTTGCTAACAGTCAGTTTGTCACTTTTTTTATACCTGCCTTTCCCCGGGTCCACCGCTATCACAAAAGAGATCATCGACAGCCGGTCAATCGCGTCAGCCAGTTCATTGGCCTTTTTACTCAAGTCTGCGAGAGCGTCCCTTTGTTCCGCCGGCGCACCCTCCAAGTCATCCTGAAACGCGCGCAAGTGATAGTAGCCGGCGATCGCCTTTTCAGCTTCAGCGACAACAGCATCCGGCTCCGCGTCTATTTCAGCGGCGATTAACTGCAGATCTTTCCGGGTATGGTCCTTCACCGGGTATCCCCCCGGCCAATATTCGCTCTTGTCCTTGTCCATGCCGTCTATTTTTCTTTGGCGTAGGCAATCACGTTGATGGTGCCACCACGCAGGGCGGCAAGGTAGTCTGCCCATTGATCCATCATGCGCTTTCGTTCTTCGAGCCTGGCGGATCGGTTGTAGGCTGCCGCAACCTGATTGCGTTGGGCGTGCGCCAGCTGCAGTTCAATCACCTCCGGTGGCCAGCCCTGCTCATGCAGAAGGGTCGATGCCATGGCTCGGAATCCATGAGCCGTCATCTCGTCGCCGGCGTAGCCCATCCCCCGCAGCGCCATGTTTACGGTGTTCTCGGACATTGGCCTCCCGGGGCGAAGTGATTCGAATATGAGGGACCGATGCCCGGTGAGTGGCAGCAGCTCCCTGAAGGCCGCCACAGCGGCGCGGGATAGCGGCACCAGGTGTTCCCGCTTCATCTTCATCCGCTCGCCAGGGATGCGCCAGACGCCTTCCTGCAGGTCAACCTCGGGCCACGTGGCAAGGCGCAGCTCCCCCGGCCGGACGAAGGTCAGCGCCAGCAGTTCGAGTGCCAGGCGCGTCGCGGGATAGCCGGGATAGGCCTCGATGGAGCGCAGCAGCTGACCGACGCGCTGTGGGTCAGTGATCGCCGATCTGGACCGCGTGACGATGGGACGGAGCGCCCCCCGCAAATCGGCGGTAGGGTCCCTGCTCGCTCTGCCGGTGGCGACCGCATAGCGAAAGATCTGACTCAGCCGTTGCCGGACCCGGTGCGCCGTCTCGTGATGCCCCCTGGCTTCGATGCGCCGTAGGGCGCGGAGAATCTCTGCCGCGTCGATTTCCGCTATGGGGAGATTCCCCAGGTAGGGGAACACATTGGCCTCCAGCTGGCCCAGGGTATTCCCTCGGGTGATGGGTGCCAGGTTGTCCCGCTTGTCCAGCCATTCGATCGCGATCGCCTTCAGGTCATTGATACCCGCGTTTCTCTGCGCTCGTCGGGCGGCGGCGGGATCAACCTCGTTGCGCAGCAGCTCCCGGGCCGCGTCCCGCTTGTCCCTTGCCTCTCTGAGGGTGACCTCTGGATAGGCTCCCAGGGCGAGGTGGTTTTCCCTGCCCCGGTAACGGTACTTGAACCGCCACAATCTTGAACCTGTTGGGGTCACCAGCAGGTAGAGCCCTTTTTCGTCGAAACGCTTGTAGGGTTTCTCTGCCGGGCGTAGCGCACGGATGCCGGGAGCGGTGAGCATTTGGGGGTACTCCTCGTCACAAAATGGCCAAATACCCCCAAATAGTACCCCACGGTACCCCCGGTTGGCTATGGAATTCATCATAGTCTATGATACCCGAAACAGGGCTGTAAGCCTGTATTGACGGGGGGGTTGTAAAATCTATCGGAAGGTATCGGATGGGGAGGTGGTGCCGGAAAGTGGACTCGAACCACCGACCAATTACTTACGAAGCAACTGCTCTACCAACTGAGCTATTCCGGCATGGCGCGCGATTATAGCGTATGACCATGGAAAGTGAAGACCATCAGGGTGGGCTGAAGGTTCTCACCACCGGATCACCGCCCTGGGAGTGCGTGGCAGTGATGGTGTAGCCGCTTCCTCTGGCACACTCGGGAGAGGTCGCCCCATCGGTCGCACAGGCCACTACATAGGTCACGAGGTCCGCATCAGTCCCGGCTGACCAGCCAAGGCCACCGGTAGCGACCGAAGCACCAAGGCCGGTGGTTGGCGACGCCGGGTTGTAAGTACCCTCAACGTACTCCCCGCGGTCAAGGCGTCGCTCTTCCTGAAAGAGATGAATGGAATTCATGTTATCCACCATCACGCCGACCCGGGCCGTTTCGATATAATCGGTGTACATCGGTAGCGCCACAGCCGCAATGATGCCAATTACCGCGACCGTGACCATCAATTCGATGAGAGAAAATCCGCGATTTATCATGTCCATCCCACATTCGGGTTCGATGGGTCTACCATAAATCATTTTCCCGACGCTGAGAATCCGTGACGTGCCTGCGGTACGGGATGTCCATCGCCTTCTACCCCACGGACAGGCAGAAATCCGGACAAAAAAACCGGGGCAAGCCCCGGTTTTTCCAACTTCAAGCGTCTTACAGTTCTGAAGCAGCCGAAATCGTTTCGGTTTCTGCAGACAGATCCTGGTAAGCAGGCTTGGCGATTGTTACTGCAGTCGCGTCACCCGTTACACCGACGACACCAGTCGCGTCAACCGCAGCACTCTGGTAAGCCGCACCACCACCGGGAGCGAGGTTGCCACCCGGATTGAAGATGTCAATCCAGCCAGAGGCATCGGTCGGAACGGTGCTGCTCAGGCCAAGTGCAGCCTGGGTGTTGCCCTTCACGAAAGTGGATCGAGACAGTCGAACCGCTTCTTCAAAGTGCGAATTGACCTTCGTCATGTTGGCTGTCTTGATGTAGTCCTGATATGCAGGCAAGGCAACTGCAGCGAGGATACCGATGATCGCAACAACGATCATCAATTCGATCAAGGTAAAACCTTGTTGTAGTCTGTTGTTCATAGCGCAAGCTCCCAAAATTTCCATTTAGTATGGCTTAAAAAACCACCGGAGTGCGTTTTCAAAGCTTAGCGATAAAAGAGCAACATCCGTGCCAGCTTATTGCAACCGTTCGTCGGGATATCGGTGAAGGATTATGACCCGGACCGTCACTTTCATCAGGCCTTCAGTCAGTTTGGGTCATAAAGTGACAATTTTTGTCACTTTTGGCGCTACCCACCCCTATTCATACGCTTTATACTTTGATTCTATTTTGTGGTTCAACGGCACCCGCTTGGGTGAACGATGAATTCTCTCAGGTAGTCCAGGCTTTTCATGGACTTTCGGCACTCAGGATGGACTTGATATGGCTGCAAATCCGATTCAGCTCAGCGGCTTGGCTCGTCGACTCGTCGAAGACAATCTTCTGGAAGAGGCGACGGCGAAAGACGCTTCTGACAAGGCGTCAAAAAAAAAAATCCCACTAGTCACCTACCTTGTCAAGAACGATATCGTATCCTCCATGGCGATTGCCAACGCGGCGGCGGACGAGTTTGGCACCCCTCTGTTTGACATCTCCACCCTGGACGCAGAAGTCATCCCTAAGGTCGTGGATGAGGGGCTGATCAGAAAGTACCATGCCCTGCCAATCTTTCACCGGGGCAACCGGCTGTTCGTGGCCGTCTCTGATCCCACCAACCGGCAGGCACTGCAGGACATCCAGTTCCAGACTGGCATCAATGCCGAGGAAATCCTGGTTGAAGAGAACAAGCTGGAGTCCTTTATCGAATCCTTCCTCGAATCTCAGGAGGGTGGCGGTCTGGGGGACCTCGGTGATGATGATGTTGATCTGGATATGGAGGCCGTCGATGAAGAAGGTGGCGGCCCGGAAGACGACGACACCGGCAGCACCGCTGATGATACGCCCGTGGTTCGATTCATCAACAAGATGCTGATGGATGCCATTCGCGGCGGTTCCTCGGACCTGCACTTCGAGCCATTCGAGAAAGCCTACCGGGTTCGCTTCCGTACGGACGGCATCCTGCATGAGGTTTCGAGGCCCCCTGTCCATCTGGGGCCGAAGATCTCATCCCGCCTGAAAGTCATGTCCCAAATGGATATCTCCGAGCGCCGGGTTCCCCAGGATGGACGAATCAAACTCAAGATTTCCAAATCCAAAGCCATTGATTTTCGAGTCAATACACTGCCGGTATTGTTCGGCGAAAAACTGTGTCTGCGGATTCTCGACCCCAGCAGTGCCAAGATGGGGATCGACATGCTCGGCTACGAGGAAGAACAAAAAGCCATGTTCCTGGAGGCGCTGCACAAGCCCCAGGGCATGTTCCTGGTCACCGGGCCAACGGGTTCCGGCAAGACCGTGTCCCTGTACACCGGCCTCAACATCCTCAACACTCCGGAATTGAACATCTCAACCGCCGAAGACCCCGTTGAAATCAACCTCGAAGGGATCAATCAGTGTCCTGTGAACCATAAAGTAGGGCTGGATTTCAGCGAGGCGTTGCGATCGTTCCTCCGGCAGGACCCCGACATCGTCATGGTGGGGGAGATTCGTGACCTTGAAACAGCCAACATCGCCATCAAGGCGGCGCAGACCGGCCACATGGTCATGTCCACGCTGCACACCAACAGTGCACCAGAGACCATCACCCGCTTGCGAAACATGGGCGTTGCAGCGTTCAACCTGGCCACCTCTGTCAACCTGATCGTCGCCCAGCGGCTGGCCCGACGCCTGTGTGACTGCAAGACCAAGCTTGATATCCCCAGGAATGCGCTGATCGAAAAGGGTTTCTCTGAAACCGACGTGGATAGCGGTATCGAGGTGTTTGGCCCCAAGGGCTGCGACAAGTGTGGGGGGGCAGGTTACAAGGGCCGTGTGGGCATCTATGAAGTCGTCAAGATTACCGAGGATATCTCCAAGATCATCATGGAAGACGGTAACTCCATCGAAATCAAGGAAGTCTGCACCAAGGAAGGTTTTAACGACATCTTCCAGTCTGCGCTGGTCAAGGTGAAGAACGGCATGACCAGCCTGGATGAAGTTGACCGGGTCACCAGCGGCCATTAAGCTGAAGACCATCGCAGGTAAATCCGGTGAACTATGAGCGCCACTAACGCTACAATGGGCGCAACAACGGATGAACAACGCAAACGCGGGCAACAAGAGGTAGACCATGGCAGCTGCCAATCAGGTTTTTGCGTACGAAGGTACCGATAAGGCGGGCCGCAAGGTCAAGTCTGAGTACACTGCAACCAACCTGAATGTGGCGAAGGCAGACCTTCGCAAACAAGGCATCAAGGTTAGCAAGATCAGCAAGAAGGGAGGCTTCTCCCTCAGTTCCCTGGGTGCCAAGATCACCCCTGGCGACATCGCCCTGTTTACCCGGCAGCTTGCCACCATGATGAAGGCAGGTGTCCCCCTGGTCCAATCCTTCGAGATTGTGGCGGATGGCATGGACAACCCCATGATGAAGGACATGATTCTGAAGATTCGCGATGAAGTATCTTCCGGTAACTCCTTCGCGGCCGCCATCAAGACCCAGCCCGACTATTTCGACGATCTGTTCTGCAACCTGGTCGAAGCCGGTGAGAATTCCGGTGCGCTGGAAACCATGCTGGATCGGCTGGCCACCTACAAGGAGAAGACCGAGGCCCTGAAGGCAAAGATCAAGAGCGCGATGAACTACCCGATCGCGGTCCTTGTCGTGGCTGGTACGGTATCCGGCATCTTGCTGGTCAAGGTGGTTCCCCAGTTCGAGGAGATCTTCGCGGGATTTGGCGCCGAGCTTCCCGAGTTCACCCAGTTGGTGGTCAACATGTCCAACTGGATGCAGGATTGGTGGTTCGTCATCATTGCGAGCATTGCAGCCATGCTGTATGCCTATAAATATGCCCACAAGCGATCCGTCGCGATCCAGGATGGCCAGGAACGCATCATGCTCAAGCTGCCAGTGATTGGCGACATTCTGGACAAGTCCTGCGTGGCTCGCTTCGCGCGGACCCTGTCTACCACTTTCGCGGCCGGTGTCCCCCTGGTGGACGCGCTCGAGTCCGTATCCGGCGCGGCTGGTAACATTGTGTACAAGACAGCCATCCTGCAGATCAAGGAAGACGTATCCAGTGGCGGGCAGCTCAATGTATCCATGAAGCAGGCCGATGTCTTCCCCAACATGGTGATTCAGATGGTGGCCATCGGCGAGGAGTCTGGGGCGCTTGATGGCATGCTGGACAAGGCCGCGACCTACTATGAGGAAATGGTCGACAACATGGTTGAAGGGCTGACCAGTCTTATGGAGCCCATCATCATGGCATTCCTCGGGGTTGTCATCGGTGGGCTGATCATCGCGATGTACCTGCCCATCTTCTCCATGGGCGATGCCATCGGCGGTGGTGGCGGCCACTAGGAAGGCTGTCCGGAAAGAGTTATGACAGAATACCTGGCGACGCTCCAGGCTCACTACCCTGTTGCCATCGCACTCATCGCGCTGATGTTCGGCCTGATCATTGGAAGTTTTTTGAATGTTGTGATTCTTCGGCTGCCGGTCATGATGGACCGGGCTCTGACAGCCGAGGCCAGAGAAATCCTCGAATTACCCGCAGAAGAACCCGCCGGGCCATTCAATCTGATCGTGCCGGATTCTCACTGCCCAAAGTGTGGCACGGCGATCAAACCCTGGCAGAATATCCCGGTCATCAGCTACCTGTGGCTGCGCGGTCGCTGTGGCCACTGCAGCAACCCCATTGCGCTGCGTTACCCGCTCATTGAACTGACAACGGGACTCATGACGGCCACGGTCATTGTGGTCCTTGGCGCCACCCCGGTTGGCTTCGCCGCCTGCCTTGTTACCTGGGTTCTTATTGCACTGGCCTGCATCGACTTCGATACCATGCTCCTGCCGGACAGCATTACGCTGCCCACGCTCTGGCTCGGCCTGCTCGTCAACTTCTTCGATGTCTTCGTTCACTTCGAGGACGCATTTATGGGCGCGATCGCAGGGTATCTGTCCCTATGGCTGGTATTCCATGCCTTCAAGCTCATCACCGGGAAAGATGGCATGGGCTATGGCGACTTCAAACTCCTGGCGATGCTGGGCGCGTGGCTGGGCTGGCAGGCTCTGCCGGTCATTGTGATTCTGTCTTCCTTTGCGGGCGTGATCATCGTGGGACTCCTGATTGTGTTTGGCCGCGACAAATCACACCCGGTACCCTTTGGGCCATACCTCGCCATTGCCGGCTGGATGGCACTGCTGTGGGGCGAGACGATCATGGCCTGGTATTTGAACCTGACTGTGGGAGTAGCGTGATGTTTGTAGTCGGTGTGGCCGGTGGTATCGGCTGTGGCAAAACTACTGTGTCTGACCGGTTTGCCGAGCTGGGTGTCACCATCGCGGATGCCGATGTGGCTTCCAGAACCGTCGTCGAGCCAGGAACACCGGCGCTTGCGGCCATCGTGTCCAGGTTCGGAGAAGACATCCTGCAAGAGAACGGCTATCTGAATCGAGCCAAACTGCGCCCGATCGTATTCGGCGACCCGGCTCAGCGACGATGGCTTGAAAAACTGACCCATGGCCCGATCAACGCTGAATTGCGGCGCATCATGGAGACCGCATCGTCGAGTTATTCCATCCTGATTCTATCGGCCGGGTCTGGACGCTCACCTGTCATGAATCGGTTGCTGGTGGTTGACGTGCCGCCATCACTTCAGCTGGAACGGGTCACTGCCCGGGACAACAATTCCAGGGAACAGGTTCAGGCGATCATGGCGGCCCAGCCAAGTCGCGAGGAACGACTGGCATTGGCCGATGATGTTCTGGTCAATGACGGCGGCCTCGAAGAACTGCTCGCCGCAGTGGACAAACTCCACCAGCAGTATCAGGATTTGGCAAGACTGAACGAGAACGGATAAAGGTATGCCCGATGTCATCGTCAAATGTCCCACGTGCAGCAAAGCCGTCGCCTGGATTGCCGCCAACAAGTTCCGCCCATTCTGCTCCGAGCGTTGTCAACTGATCGACCTTGGGGAATGGGCGGAAGGTAACCGCCGCATACCGGCTGACCCGACTCATGACCAACTGAGTCTGGATGACATCAAGGGCGATCAGGACAGTTAGCGGAATTCTCTGGTCCCCAACCACGGCGCGCCAGCACCACCGGCGTTAATACGAGGCGGTAATACAGGTATGTTTCAATGACCCTCAAACGAAAACGATGTGTGGTGGTGATGTACGATACGCTGTGTCGCCACTTCATGCCGGGCTACGGCAACGACTGGATCAAGGCGCCCAATTTCGAACGGCTGGCCAGGCGCGCGATCCAGTTCAACAATTTCTACGTGGGCTCCATGCCGTGCATGCCAGCAAGGCGGGAGATGCACACTGGCCGCTACAACTTCCTGCACCGGTCATGGGGACCTCTTGAACCCTTTGATGATTCCATGCCTGAACTGCTGCACCACAACGGGGTGCACTCCCACAAGGTGACTGATCACCACCACTACTGGGAAGACGGTGGTGCCACCTATCATCAGCGCTATACCACCTTTGACCTGGTTCGTGGCCAGGAGGGCGATAAATGGATTGGTGACGTGGACAAGCTCAGAGACCCCGATTACGGCGCCAACCAGTGGCCGGAACATCAGAACAGCCGAATGCGCAAGCAGGACAACATCAACCGGGAACAGATGCCCTGTGCCGAGGAACAACCCCAGCACAAGACCTTCAGCCTTGGCCTCGACTTCATCGAGCGCAACCGGGATGCGGATCGATGGTATCTGCAGATCGAGACCTTTGACCCCCATGAGCCCTTCTTTACCCAGGCGGAATTCCAGGAACTCTACCCCCATGAGTACACCGGGCCTGCGTTTGACTGGCCGCCCTACCGAGAGGTCAGGGAAGACGATCAAACCGTCGAACACATACGGTATATGTATGCCGCACTGGTGACCTTCTGCGACCGTCAACTCGGCCGGGTGCTTGACGTCTTTGATCAATATGATCTGTGGCAGGATACGATGCTGCTGGTCAACACTGATCACGGCTTCCTGATGGGCGAACACGACTGGTGGGCCAAAGTGGTCACGCCGTTCTTTCAGGAAGTCGCACACATCCCGTTCTGGGCGTACGACCCACGCATGCCGCGCTGCGTCGGGCACAAGCGTGATGCACTGATACAAACGATCGATCTCGCACCCACGGTGCTCGATTTTTTTGACATTGAGCCGACGGCAGATATGCAGGGCAATACCATCTCCGGGCGAATGCTGCACGACACTCCCACTCGCGAGGCGATTCTCTATGGGGTCATGGGGGGCCAGGTGAACGTGACTGATGGACGATACGTCTATATGAGGGGGCGAGACACCGAGGATAACACCCCTCTGAATGACTATACGTTGATGCCAACCCACATGAATACGATGTTTTCGCCGCGAGAACTCCAGCAGTGGGAGAAGTTCGAGGGGTTCAGCTTTACCAAGGGTTGCCCGGTCATGCAGATTCCCACGAGAACACCGGGCGTCTTTCTGTCACGGGACACCCCATTCGGCGCAGGGCGCTCCGCCACGCTGCTGTTCGATGTGACCGAGGACCCCGGACAGACAAACCCGCTATCAGACCCGGTTATCGAAGCCAGAATGATCAAACTGATGCTGACCGAAATGGCACGCAATGAATCACCCCCGGAACAGTACCGGAGACTCGGGTTACCGGCACCCCGCAGATCGGGCGCCGGTCACTCTGATGGCGTCATCGAGCTACCGTCGGACGCGGAGATCGACGCCGCCTGTGTGTTGCAGTCAGACCAGGGCATCGCGGATGCACAGTCGGGCGGCAACGGCATCCCGAAAATGCCATTTTCCGCACACTGGCTGAAACAGGGTCCAGGCTTCCCGGACAACCTTCGCCTGCGTCCCGGATACCAGTTCAGTCGGGAAGATCATCCGCCTGCAGAATGATGCTGCCTGAGGTATTGCGGCGCCGTTTCCCGCCAGGAAGTGTGAGTAGTGTGAGGTGCGTCAGGTGCGATAGTCCGCGTTGATGGTCACGTAGTCGTGGGACAGATCGCTGGTCCAGACCGTACCGGAACAGGTGCCCGAGTTCAGATCGACACGGATGGTGATCTCCTCGCCTGTCATCACCGCTGCCCCCTGCTCCTCCCGGTAGTCCGGATTCTTTCCACCACCTTTCATCAGACAGACATCTCCCAGGTAGACGTCAATCCTGGCAGGGTCCGCCGGGACCCCGGCCTTGCCAATTGCCATGACAATTCGGCCCCAGTTCGCATCACTGGCAAAAAGTGCCGTCTTCATCAGCGGCGAGTTGGCAATGGAGAACGCGATCCCCAGGCAGTCCGACTCGCTTGCGCCCCCTTCCACGGTCACCGTGACAAACTTGGTCGCTCCCTCACCATCCCGCACCAGTCCCTGGGCCAGTTCCAGCATCAGGCTGTCGAGTTCCGGGACAAACACCGCCAGGGCGGCATCGTCTGACAAATCGACGCCGGAGACCCCCGTCGCCGTCAACATGCAGGCATCGTTAGTTGAGGTGTCACTGTCCACGGTGATGCGATTGAAGGAACGCTCACCGGCCGCTGTCAGCAAATCCTGCAGCAACCCAGCCTCTGCTGCCGCATCGGTCGCGACGTAGGCCAGCATGGTTGCCATGTTCGGGGCGATCATGCCGGCACCCTTGGCAATACCGGTAATGGTGACGGTCTTGTCCTCTACATTAAACCGTCGGGACGCGATCTTGGGTCGGGTATCTGTCGTCATGATGCCCGTCGCCGCAATTAACCAGTTGTTCTCATCCAGCCCATCGCGCAGTTGGCTGATGGCATTGGTGAGCCGCTCTACAGGGAGCCGTTCACCAATCACACCCGTCGAAAACGGAATCGTTTCGTCGGGTGAAGACCCGGTTTGCTGGGACACCGCGCTGCAGCAGGTTTCGGCGTCCATGACGCCAGCTTGACCGGTGGCCGCGTTGGCATTGCCACTGTTGATGAGGAAATAGCGGGGTGCTGCACGCTGCAGGTGATCTCTGGCCACCTGCACCGGGGCGGCCGCAAACAGGCTCCGGGTAAAGATGCCAGCGGTCCGGCTTTCCGGGGCGAACTCAAACAGAACGGCATCCAGCCCGCCGGACTTCTTAAGCCCGGCTGCGGTCGCCGCCAGGCGCACTCCGGGAACCGGAAAAAATTCAAGACTAACGGGCCCTACAGCCATTTTCAGGCCTCCTCGTGTTGCCAGCTTCTAAAAGAAATGTGGTTCAGGTGGTTTCATGTATGTGCGGTGCTATGGTGTTTTGCCCGGGTGTGTTGCCCGGGTGTGTTGCCCGGGAGACTTGCCAGCACGACCACGGCGCGCCTGTTTCGGGCACGCCCAACGCCGCTAGCCCAGTTTACCGTGACAGGCCTTGTACTTCTTCCCTGAGCCGCAGGGACATGGTTCGTTCCGGCCAACCTTTCGGTCCCGCCGCACAAATGGGGTCTGCGGCGCTGGCCCTGGCGGGGCTGCCGGCCCACCTGCCGGCGACTCACCTGCCATGGAGTCGGCCGAGGCCTTGTTGAAGTTCAAATGACTTCGGGCCTCCTGTTCACGGCGTCGCCGCTCCAGTTCTTCGGCGTCTTCAGACGATCTGAACTGCACCCTGGACAATACCCTGATGACCTCCATCTTGATGTTGGTCAGCAGTTCCTCAAACAGGGAAAACGCTTCACGCCGGTACTCCTGTTTTGGCTGCTTCTGGGCATAGGCACGAAGGTGGATTCCCTGCCGAAGATAGTCCATCGCCGCCAGATGCTCTTTCCACAGCGTATCAACGATGTCCAGCATGATTCTCTTCTCAATGAGCCTGATATCCGGCCCGACCTGCTCTTCCTTTGCCTTGTAGGCATCCCGGACTGAATCGACAATCCTGCTTCGCAGATTCTCCTCATGGAGTGAGTCATCGGTCCCCAGCCACTCGGCAATTGGCAGATGAATATTGAACTCTGTGGTAAGCCCCTGCTCGAGTCCGGGAATATCCCACTGCTCCTCAAGGCTCTGGGGCGGAATGAATCCGTTGATGACCTCATTGACCACCTCCTCCCAGAGCGACTCGATGGTCTCGGAGATGTCATCTGATTCCATCAGTTCGTTTCGCTGACGATAGATCATCTGCCGCTGGTCGTTGGCAACGTCGTCGTATTCCAGCAGTTGTTTGCGAATGTCGAAGTTTCGACCCTCTACCTTTCGCTGCGCCTTCTCGATGGCGTTGGTTACCATGCGGTGTTCGATGGCCTCACCCTTTTCCATGCCCAGGGTCTTCATCAGTCCGCGAATACGGTCCGACGCGAAGATCCGCATCAGGTTGTCTTCCAGCGACAGATAGAAGCGCGAAAAACCGGGATCACCCTGGCGCCCCGCACGCCCCCGCAGCTGGTTGTCTATCCGCCTTGATTCGTGGCGCTCTGTTCCGATCACATGCAGGCCGCCCGCCTCAATGACGGCGTCATGGGACTTCTGCCAGCGGGAACGGATCTCGGCAATCTGCACCTCGGTCGGGTTATCGAGCGTCGCCACCTCAGACTCCCAGTTACCCCCAAGAATAATATCGGTACCGCGCCCGGCCATGTTCGTGGCGATGGTGAGCGTACCCGGCCTGCCCGCCTGGGCAATGATCTCAGCTTCCTGTTCGTGGAACTTCGCATTCAGGACACTGTGTTTGATCTTACTTCGCTTGAGCAGCCCGGACAGCCGTTCAGAGGTCTCAATGGACGCCGTACCCACAAGCACCGGGGCATTCTTCGCCAGGCACTGCTCGATTTCCTCAACGATGGCGTCGTATTTTTCCTCCTCGGTGAGGAAGATCAGGTCATTGAAGTCGGCCCTCACCATGGGCAGATTGGTTGGAATCACCACCACGTCAAGGCCATAGATCTGGCGGAACTCAAACGCCTCGGTGTCTGCCGTTCCCGTCATGCCCGCCAGTTTGTTGTATAGCCGGAAGTAATTCTGGAACGTGGTGGAAGCCATGGTCTGACTCTCACTGCTGATGGTGACGTTCTCTTTGGCCTCGATCGCCTGATGAATCCCACCAGACCAGCGCCGTCCAATCATGGTACGCCCGGTGTGCTCATCTACGATGACGATCTCGTCATTCTGCACGATGTAGTCCACATCCCGCTGGAACAGGAAATGTGCCTTCAGCGATGCGTGAACGTGATGCAGAAGGTTCAAATTCGCGGTGCCGTAGAGGCTGTCGTCTTCAGCGAGAAGCTTGTTCCGGATCAGCAGTTGCTCGACGTGCTGATGGCCCTCGTCCGTCAGTTCCACGTCCCGCTGCTTCTCGTCAACGTAAAAGTCTCCTGGTGGCTCCACCTCATTGAGCACATCTTCAGGTGTCTTGTTCTGACGGCTCAACTTCGGGACGATGGTGTTGATCACCCGATACATCTCGGAAGCATTTTCGACGCCTCCGGATATGATCAGCGGCGTTCTGGCCTCATCAATCAGAATGGAGTCGACTTCATCAACGATCGCGAAATTCAGGTCTCTCTGGACCTTCTCATCCAGCGAGAACGCCATGTTGTCCCGCAGGTAATCAAAGCCAAACTCATTGTTGGTGCCATAGGTGATGTCCGCCTGGTAGGCAGCGGCCTTCTCTGCACTGGTCTGCCCGGAGAACACCACGCCAACCGTCATGTCGAGGGCTTCATAGACCGGGCCCATCCACTCGGCACCCCATTTGGCCAGATAATCGTTGACCGTCACCAGGTGTACCCCCCTGCCGGTCAGTGCGTTCAGGTACAGCGCCAGGGTCGCCACCAGGGTTTTCCCTTCTCCGGTACGCATTTCAGCGATCCGGCCCTCATGAAGCGTGATACCACCGATCAGCTGAACATCGAACATTCTCATGTCAAGAGCACGCTTGCCCGCTTCTCTTACGGTGGCAAACGCCTCCGGGAGGATATCGTCGAGCGACTCCCTGTTGCCCAGGCGTTCCGCGAATCGACCTTTCTGCCCCTTGAGTTCATCGTCGGTCAGTGCTTCCATATCAGCTTCGAGGGCATTGATTCTGGTAACGATCCTGCCCATGCGCTTCAATTCGCGGTCGTTCTTGCTCCCGAAAACCTTACTTAAAAACTGCATGCCTCATCTCTTCTTGATTGAATGGATGGATCCAACTGTCAGTCGGATAGAGAACATAAGAGTTCTCATCAGTCTCCCCGTTGGAAGACCGGGCAGATTCAGCGGCTGGCGCGCTGAACGTAGGAAGAAGGGTCGACGACCCGACCGTTCTTGTAGACTTCGAAATGTACATGGGGGCCGGTCGCCCGACCGCTACTGCCCATCAGACCAATGACCTGGCCTTTCTTGACGATATCACCGACACCCACGAGCAATTCCTTGTGATGGCCGTAGAGTGTCGAAAACCCGGAGCCGTGGTTAATCTCAACCAGCTTTCCGTAGCCACTTCGGTCACCCGAATAGACGACGACGCCAGCGGCGACGGACACCACATTCGAGCCCTCTTTCCCAGCGAAGTCGACACCGCTATGCCACGCCCGCTTGCCGGTAATGGGATCGTTCCGGGTGCCGAATCGTGAACTCATCCAGCCCTTCTCCACAGGTCTTCCGGCGATGAACACGTCATTGGAAATCTTCCGATTGACGAGCAGGGTCTCCAGAACGTCCAGCTGTCGTTCCCGGCTTTCAAGATCAGACGCCACCTGGTCCAGTAGCGTCATGTAGTCCAGTACTCCAACAGACTCTGCCCCATGTTCTTCGCCTTCAGACAGCGGGCCACCAAGGGCCGGTGGCTGCGAAAAATCAAACTCACCTTCCTCAAGGTCGGCCACCGAGGTCAACCGTTCGCCAAGTGCATCAAGCCGGACAATTCTGGCCTGCAGCTTGGCCAATCGCACCGCAGATGCCTCCAGGCTTTCCGCAGCCATGCGCTGGACGCCCTTGACTTCTTCCCGCTGGGCCTTGAGGACATCGCGCCACTTTCCAATCATCTCGGCGTCAACGCCGGCGGTCGCCTGGCCGTATTCATAGGCAAGAGCCGCCGCAAATCCGGGGATACCAATCAGGCCCGCTACGGTCAGGCCAATGAGAAACCTGCTGGCGTTGAAGGAGCGATGGGTCCCGATTCGATTGTCTACAATGATGAACTTCATCGGTTATCATCCAACTCAATAGTCACTGTCGCGATCGTCGCGTTTCGAACGTCATGGGCATTCCGAAATCCCTTTCCAGGCCAGACCAGATTCTCAGGCACTCCTCGGTGTTGAAGGACCTGTATGCACGAGCCAACGTGCTGCTCAGTGTTCAGGATACCGTGCGCCGGATCCTGGACGCCGACGTCCGGGTCGCATCCTGCGACGAGGGTTCGCTGCATCTGGTCGCGGACTCCGGTGCCATCGCGACCCGTCTTCGCTATCGTCAACGAGCGATTATCACAGCGATACGTCAGTCCAGTCATCTGGATATCAATTCGCTGAAAATCACCGTGCAGCCCATCGAGCCGCCCCCTGAACCTGACGTTACCGTCAGGACACCGCCTTCGGCTGAAAGAGCCCGGCAGATCGCTGACACTGCTAAATATATCGAAGATGAACAATTGCGCAAAGCGTTAATTAGGCTGGCACGTCAGGGAGATCAGACAGGCTAGGCTTCGCCCGCAAGCGGCCTCGCGTACGACGATGGTGCGCTGGCGGCGTCTTCGAACGTCACAACTTCCCAGGCATCGGGTTGCGCAATCACGGCCTGGCGAAGCAGATGATTGGCCGCATGGCCGGATTTATAGCCGATAAACTCGCCGATGATGCTATGCCCCAGGAGGTAAAGGTCTCCCACGGCGTCCAGAATCTTGTGACGGACAAATTCGTCCTCATGGCGCAGGCCATCGGCGTTCAGGATGCGATACTCGTCCACCACCACGGCGTTGTCGAGGCTCCCGCCCTGGGCAAGATTGCGTTCACGCAGATGCTCAAACTCCTCCATAAGACCAAAAGTCCGGGCCCTGCTGATCTCTTTGACAAAGGCAGTAGGTGAGAAATTGACGCTGGCAGCCTGCTCCCGAATGACCGGATTGTCGTAAACGATCGTGTGGGAGATGCGAAAGCCGTCGTATGGCTTCAGGGTGGCTGACTGCTTATAGCTGGTGCCGAACTCAGTGGTACCCGCGACACTGATCTTCTTGTTGATTCTGATGAATTTCTTGGGCGCGTTTTGCTCCTCAATACCGGCCGACTGGATCAGAAAGACGAAAGTCGCCGCACTGCCATCCATAATCGGCATTTCTGGTCCACCCACTTCGACATAGACGTTGTCGATGCAAAGGCCGCTGAGTGCCGACATCAGATGTTCGACGGTCGATATTCCATGTCCATCCCGGCAGATGGTCGTGGCGAGCGTCGTGTCCCCTACAAACTCGGTCCGGGCCGGAATTTCAATGGCAGGGTCCTTATCGGCCCGAATAAAGACCACGCCCGTATCGATGGGCGCCGGGCGGAGCGTCAGATAGACCTTTTCACCGGTGTGGAGTCCTACGCCAGTGCCTCGAATGACATTCTTGAGCGTTCTTTGCCTGATCATTTCTTCTTATTGTCCTTAACGGCGCAAATACTAGCAGATAAAGCACACAAGCTCTATGAATCAGGTATTCAGACCCGCAACGTTTGCATTAGTTGCACCATGACGGTGCTTTTTCCGCTCAGTCTGCCTGTCGCCTCAGAAACGCCGGAATGTCCAGATACTCGAGGTCATGATGCGCCTGGGTACCCGACTCCGCACCGCCCTCGATGACCCGTTTTCGCAGGACCGTGGGCTTGTCAAAGTCGGCATAATCGACCGGGCCGTCTCCTGCCACCTTTTTCCGGACCTCCTCGGAGAGCTTGTGAGTATTCACCTGTTCCTCTGCCCCAAGGCCAGTCGCCACGACCGTCACGCGCAATTCATCGCCCATCTCAGGGTCAATGACGGTCCCGACCACAACCGTCGCATTATCTGAGGCGAATTCCTCAATGGTCGAGCCGACCTCCGCAAACTCTCCGAGCGAGATGTCTACTCCGGCCGCGATGTTCACCAGAATCCCTCGCGCACCGTTGAAATCAACGTCCTCCAGTAATGGGCTTCTAATCGCCGCCTCAGCGGCTTCACGGGCCCGACTCTCACCGCGGGCGGAGCCGCTGCCCATCATTGCCATGCCCATTTCGCTCATCACCGTACGCACATCGGCAAAGTCGACGTTAATCATGCCCGGCCGGATGATCAGATCAGAGATGCCCTGGACTGCACCCAGCAACACATCATCCACGGCACCAAAGGCCTCCAGCAACGGGGTGTCTTCACCCATGATGGACAGAAGCTTCTCATTCGGAATCGTGATCAGCGAGTCGACATGCCGGGAGAGCTCTGCAATGCCCGCCTCTGCGACCTTCATGCGTTTGCGTCCCTCGAACATGAACGGTTTTGTTACGACCGCCACCGTCAGAATACCCATGTCCTTGGCGACTTCTGCCACGATCGGTGCGGCGCCGGTTCCGGTACCACCACCCATGCCAGCAGTGATGAAGATCATATCCGCGCCCATGAGGACCTCTGCGATCCGGTCACGGTCTTCAAGGGCGGCATCCTTGCCCATGTTGGGATTCGCGCCAGCGCCCAGACCTTTGGTGATGTTTGAACCCAATTGCAGCAGCGTCCTGGAATTCAGGTTGTGCAGCGCCTGGGCGTCTGTGTTGGCACAGATGAAGTCCACGCCCTCGATGTTCCTCGAGACCATGTGCTCTACTGCATTTCCGCCACCACCGCCAACGCCAATCACCTTGATGACTGCGTTCTGCGGTGCATCATCGACTAGTTGAAACATTTTTTACCCTCCTAAGGCCAGTTTTCGATAATTGATCAACGCCTGGTAGCGTCCTAACTTCCTGTGAACCAGTTCCTGAGCCGATTCATGACACTGTCTACTTCCGATGTTCTCTGCACCGCCATGGCTTCCCGGGATTGTTTGGCGGCGTATATCAGCAGCCCCACGGCGGTTGAATAAATAGGGTTGCGAACGATGTCCGACAGGCCCCTGACCCCTTTCGGCTTGCCGATGCTGACGGGCATGTGGAATATCTCTTCGGCCAGTTCAACGACACCCTCCATTTTTGAGGTACCGCCAGTCAGGACAATCCCCGCCGCGATGAGGTCCTCAAAGCCACTTCTTCTGAGTTCGGCCTGAATCAGGGTAAACAACTCCTCATAGCGCGGCTCAACGACCTCGGCAAGAGCCTGTCTTGACAGATCCCGGTCCGATCGCTCGCCGACGCTGGGTACCTTGATGGTTTCGTTCTCGCCGGCGAGGCTTGCCAGCGCACAGGCGTATTTGATCTTGATCTCCTCCGCGTTCTGCGGCGGCGTTCTGAGCGCCATGGCTATGTCATTGGTGACCTGGTCTCCTGCGATCGGAATGACCGCGGTGTGCCGGATGGCACCATCGGTGAAGACCGCGATATCGGTCGTACCACCACCGATATCCACAAGACAGACGCCAAGGTCCTTCTCGTCTTCTGTCAACACCGCATAGCTCGAAGCCAGTTGTTCCAGGATGATGTCCTCCACTTCGAGGCCGCACCGCTTGATGCATTTCTCGATGTTCTGCGCGGCCGTCACCGCGCAGGTCACCAGATGCACTTTGGCTTCAAGCCTGACCCCGGACATACCAAGGGGTTCCTTGACGCCTTCCTGAGCATCAATCACGTATTCCTGGGGCAGGATATGCAGGATCTTCTGGTCAGCCGGGATTGCCACGGCCTGGGCTGCGTCAATAACCCGCTCGATGTCCGGCGCAAACACCTCACGATCTCGGATGGCGACGATCCCGTGAGAGTTGAGGCTCCGAATGTGGCTACCGGCGATGCCTGCATAGACCGACTGAATCTGGCAACCGGCCATCAATTCGGCTTCTTCCACTGCCCGCTGGATCGAGGAAACGGTGGCGTCGATATTGACCACTACACCTTTCTTCAGGCCCTTGGTGGAAGGGTGTGATCCGATACCGACAATCTCGATATCGCCCTCCGGAGACAATTCCGCAACGATCGTCACAATCTTGGACGTCCCGATATCAAGCCCTACAATCATCTGATGTCCATTGGAATTGTTCATAGTCACATCCCTCTTACAGTTTTTTATTCATCGCCAGATCGGCGGCCGTCATCGACCATTCGACGGAAACACCATTGTCATATCTCGCATCCACGCGCACCGGCTGTCGGTCAAAACCTCGCGTCTCAATTGCTGCCAGGACCTCGGCTGTTCGTTCGAGTCGCTGACGAATATTGTCCTTGCCGAGCAGCACGCGAATGCCGGTCTGATCTTCGAACTCCCAGGCTCCGCGATCATCAAGTCGCAGCAATTCGATCAATCGACTGGACTTGAACAGCTTGCGATTGAGCTCCAGATACTCATCCATTACCCGCCCTGCAGACCCCGGCGGACCATATAGGTGGGGCAGGTTTCCACCCACGATCTGCGCCGTTTCAAATACCTCACCGGTTGGGTTGATAAAGCCGCGATCGTTCCAGTAGGCAATCGGCTGCTGAATCCGGATATCCAGGGCGAGATCACCTGAGAAGTCCCGGGAAACATACGCGCGATGTACCCAACTGACCTTCTCCACACACTCCTTGACGTCCTGCAAGGACGTGAGGTCTACCGGCCCCTGGATCAGCGCCTGCAATACTTCTGATTCCTGGGCAGGGGTGAGTTCACCCAGCAGACCGATCCGGGGAGCAGGGATGGGGCCGGCACTGATCGACACTACCCCGGCTATCACGAACCCGATCAGGCACACTGCGGCCAGACCCGTAAGAGTGCCTCGTCGTCTCACGTAACCTCCCCGTTGGCGATCGCTCTATTGTGCCAGCGTGCCTTGAGATTCTGCGCGAGCTGTGCGGTTCGACCAGCACCCTGGGTCAGAATCAGATCGCCTTCTGACAGGATCCCGTCGAGCAATTGAGGCACCTCGTCTATATCGGCGACGTAATCCACCCGATGCCCGGCGCGCACCAGTTTCTTGGACAAATCCAGACCCGTAGCCCCCGGAATGGGTGCCTCGCCTGCCCCGTAAACCTCAAGCAATATCAAATGGTCAACGGTGCCGAGAACATCCACGAACTGATCAAACAACTCGAGGGTGCGGCTGTAACGATGGGGCTGATAGACCATCACCAGCCGACTTTCCGGCCAGCCGCCCCGGACCGACTCGATGGTTGCCTTGACCTCTGCCGGATGATGCCCATAGTCGTCAACGAGTAGAAACTGACCCTGGTTGACCCTGAACGTGCCATGTACCTCAAAGCGTCGACTCACGCCACCGAAGCCAGAGAGACCGGAACAGATGTGCGCATCATCAACACCCTCGTCGGTGGCGATGGCAATGGCAGCCATGGCGTTGGTCGCATTGTGCTGGCCGGGCAGGTTCATCTCGATCGAAAGATCCCTGGCGATGCCGGTCCGGGCCACCTTGAAGCTTGAGTGTGAGCCGTGCTGAACGTAGTCATAGCCACGAATGTCCGCCAGATCATCAAAGCCATAGGTCAAAAGGGGCCGCTTCACTTCAGGCAGGATCGAACGAACAGCGGGGTCATCAATACACGCCACGAGCAAACCATAAAATGGCAGGTTGTGTACAAACTCCAGGAACGCCTGGGTGAGCTTTGTGAAGCTGCCGTCGTAATTGTTCAGGTGATCACGATCAATGTTCGTCAGAACCGTGACCATGGGCTGCAGATGTAGAAAAGAGGCGTCACTCTCATCGGCCTCTGCCACGAGATAGCGCGAGGCTCCCAGCTTTGCATTGGCAGCAGCGCTGTTGAGTAGTCCACCGATGACAAAAGTGGGGTCGAGCCCTGCTTCGGCCAGGATGGACGCAATCAGACTGGTGGTCGTGGTTTTGCCATGAGTGCCGGCCACCGCAATGCCATGACGATACCGCATCAGTTCACCCAGCATCTCCGCCCGCCTGACCACCGGAATACGGTGCTCGGTCGCTTCCAGCACCTCGACGTTGGTCAGGTCAATGGCAGATGAGGTGACCACCACATCGGCACCGCTAACATTCTTCGCCGCGTGGCCAGCATGAATCTCGGCACCCAGGTGGCGGAGCCGGTCGGTGACGGAAGTCTCGCTCAGGTCGGACCCGGATATCTCGTATCCCTGATTGAGCAACACCTCGGCAATACCGCACATGCCAGCGCCGCCAATTCCCACGAAGTGAATCCTTCGGATACGGCGCATCTCCGGTATATCCAGCATCATTCGCTGCGAGCTAGCTGCCATGGCTGCGCCTCCTGACCGGTCTTGCCGACTGCTCGCCAATCTCATAGCCAATACGCAGTACGAGGCCAATCATGAAACAGCTCACAATGAGCGAATTACCTCCGTAACTCATCAGTGGCAACGTGAGCCCCTTGGTCGGAAGTAGCCCCAGATTCACACCGAGATTGATACACGCCTGAATGCCCAGCATCAGGCCGGCACCAAATGCGACGTAGGCGTGAAAGGCGAGCCCCAGGCTCTGGGCCTTGTGGCCTATCCAGAGCGCCCGTAACACCAGCGCACAAAATGCCGAAACCACCAGTGCCGCAGCAATCACACCAAGCTCTTCCGACAGGATTGAAAACAGGAAATCCGTATGGGCTTCGGGCAGGAAAAACAGCTTCTGAATACTGTTACCAAGACCCAGCCCAAACAGGTCACCCCGGCCAAATGCGATCAGCGCCTGGGTAAGTTGATAGCCGCCATCAAACTGATGCTTCCACGGATCGGTGAATGCCGTCAGGCGAGCAAGCCGATACGGCTGAAGCAACACAAGGAACACAGCGGCGATCACGCAACCGGCCACCAGCGGCATGAAATGCTTAAGTGGTGCGCCAGCGAGAAAGATAACGCCCAGCACTGCGCACATGATCACTACGCAGGCACCAAAATCCGGTTGAATCATGAGCAGTGTGACCAGCGCCAGCACGATGCCGATTGGTTTGGCGAATCCGGAGAGCGGTGCACCAACAAGGCCATTGCGGCGCGCCAGATAGCCGGCAATATAGATCACCACAAAGAGCTTCAGGAACTCGGAGCCCTGGATGGTAAAAAACCCGAGGGAAATCCAGCGTACACTGCCATTGACTTCCCGACCAATCCCGGGGATTAACACGGCGATCAGCAGCGCGAACCCAAGCACCAGCAAGGTGATATCAAGCTTCTGCCATACCCGGATCGGAATGCTGATGGCTGCAATGGCACCAGCAAGGCTGATCACCACATAGATCAGGTGCCGGGTCAGCAGGTACCAGGGGCTTCCGTAGGTTCTGGCTGACATCTCGACCGTGGCAGAGGACACCATGATGAGACCGAGCCCCAGTAAACCGGCGACCAGGACGCACATCATCGGGTCCAGGGGGAAATTCACCTGGTCATTCGGGGCGAGGGACTTCGCTGCCATGTTCACGAGTGAGCTGCCTTTACGAGAGACCGGAACGCATCGCCGCGGGCAAGATAGTCACGAAACATATCCTGGCTGGCACAGGCAGGAGAAAACAGAACCACATCGCCCCTCACCGCGTGTTGATCGGCGACAGTGAGCGACTCCGCGAGGGTCCTGCAGATCGTAAAGGGAATGATGCTGTCCAGTGCGACCGCGATGGACCGCTGGTCGCGCCCAAACACCGCCGCATGCTTGACGCGCCCCCTTAAGGCATCGGCCAGTTCTGAGAAGTCTGCGTTCTTGCCCAGCCCGCCCAGGATGAGCACGAGATTGCCCGTACCGTTGTCCAGGCCCTGAACAGCGCTGATCGTGGCAGCGACGTTGGTAGCTTTGGAGTCGTTGTAGTAGCTGATGCCGTCAAAGTCCCCCACCCGCTCGCAGCGATGGGGCAAACCTTCAAAGGTCACGACGTCCTCGACCATCCTGTCCATGACGAGCCCGAGCGCAGCCCCCATGGCGAGCGCCGACATGGCGTTCAACACATTGTGACGCCCGTGGAGCCGCAGGTCCGCGCCGGAAACCAGATCGGTCGTGCCCCGCACGATCACTGGGACGCCACCGCGGTCGATCAGCCCATAGTCGGATTCTGTTGCGGGCTGACCCATCCCAAAGGTGGTGATCTCGACGTCCGCCGGTAACTGAAAGTCCCAATCGATATCACGATTGATCAGCGCTTTCCGGCAGTGGTGATAGATACCGGCCTTGGCACCATAATAGTCCCCCACCGAGGGATACCTGTCCATGTGATCCGGTGCGAGATTCAATACCACTGCAACCTCTGCCGGCAGGCTGTCAACCGTTTCGAGCTGATAGCTCGACAGTTCAAGGATGTACAGGCTCGCACCGGGGCCCAGCAGATCAAGACAAGGGGTTCCAATGTTGCCGCCACAACGGACACCCTTCATCTGGCTGTTGGCAAGGTGGAACAGCAGGGACGTCACCGTCGTCTTGCCATTGGAACCGGTGATGGCGGCAATCGGGGCATCGGCGAGTTTGCCAAAGATCGCCACATCGCCTGTGATGGGCACGTGATGGCTCGCGGCGTCACGCAGAGCAGGCGCCGATAGCGGAACCCCGGGGCTCACAACAACCTCCCGTGCGCCCTTCAAAACGCCGGCATCAATGGGAGAGATGAACGTATGAGGGGTCAGTTCGCGAAGCCGGGGCAGCAGTCCGGGCGATGGATTGTCATCCATCACGACGAAGGCCATCCCCTGCTGCGCAAAGTATCGCGCACAGCTTAGCCCCGTTTCTCCCAGCCCGACCACCACTCTATACTCCTTCATAACCTTTCGAGTCGCCCTGCCTCAAGTACTTCAACTCCTGTTTCAACCCCTGTCACCCGTCACGGCCGGCGCGGTCCGCGTCGCTGCCATCTCGCGAACCACTTCAAAATCACTGTAGGGAATTCGTTCGCCGTTGATCTCCTGGTAGGTCTCATGCCCCTTGCCGGCGATCAGCACGACATCCTCAGGATCTGCCTGGCCAAGGACTGATCTGATGGCATCACCCCGCGGGGATATCGTTAGCGCCTTACCCGGTGCTTTCATCCCTCCAAGGATCTCCCGAACAATGGCCGGGGCCGATTCCGACCTTGGATTGTCATCAGTCACCATCAGATGATCGGCGGCGGCCTCGGCAACGGAGCCCATCATCGGCCGCTTTCCATTGTCGCGGTCTCCGCCACACCCGAAGACACACCAGAGGCTTCCCCGACAGTGCTCCCTGGCTGCACGAAGCGCGTTGGCGAGCGCATCCGGCGTATGAGCGTAGTCGACGATGACAATCGGCAACCCGGGACTCCTGACGACGTTCATACGGCCGGGTACCGGCGCAATCTCGGGTAATACACGGATGATTTCATCAAACTTGAATTCCAGCGCCGCCAGGGTGCCTGCAGTGGCGAGCAGATTGGCAACGTTGAACCGTCCAAACAGCGATGAGTGAATGCGAGCGCTGCCCCAGGGAGTCACCAGATCGAACCTGATTCCATCAGCTCCGGGTTCAAGGTTGACGGCCATCACGTCGGCCCCGGCACTGCCGCACGTGGTCAGGCTGACACCGGTGAGCGACGCGGCGATGTCTGCACCAAAGGGGTCATCGATATTGACCACTGCGCCGTTCAGGCCGGGCCACGAGAACAACGACCTTTTTGCAGCCCCATAGGTTTGCTCATCACCATGGTAATCCAGATGATCCCGGGTCAGATTGGTGAAGATGGCAACATCAATACTGGTGCCGTTCAGGCGCCCCTGAGCCAGGCCATGGGATGACGCCTCAACGGCCACTGCACCGCAACCGATGTCCTTGAGGTCAGCGAGGCTTGACTGCATCGTGATAGCATCCGGCGTGGTCATACCGGTCTGACGAAGCGCGCCGACAATACCTGTGCCCAGGGTTCCCACGACACCGCAACGAGTGCCCAGCCGGGTCATGGCATCGGCAATGAACATGGAGACTGATGTTTTGCCGTTGGTGCCAGTGACCGCAATCACGTTCATTGCCCGGGAAGGTTCGCCAAAGAAGCGGGATGCGATCTCTCCTGCCTTGGCCTGCAGACCGGAAACCGCGATCACCATGGGGCCCTCAAGACCCGGCGGAATCGGTGGCTCACACAGTACGGCGCTTGCCTTCGCTCGAACTTCGCCAATGAAGGCGCGACCGTCAACTCTGTCACCCGGGATCGCGAGAAAGACATTGCCTGCAAGAAGCTTGCGACTGTCTGCAGACACTCCGGAAACCGGCACGTCCCGATCGAGATTCAGGTCGGGAATCAGTTGACTCAGCATAATGGATGACGACGGCATCTAGGCGGCTCCATCCAGAACATCGGGCGGCACCCGTAACAACCGCAATGCGCCCGACATGACCCTTGAGAAGACTGGCGCCGCAATGGCACCCCCGCCATAGTCCTCTGACCGGGGCTCATTGATCAGCACCACGCCAACCAGCCTGGGTGATCTGAACGGCGCCATCCCTGCAAAAAACGCCAGATGCTGATTATCCTCATAGCCGTTCTCGCCAATCTTGCGGACCGTCCCGGTCTTGCCGGCCACACCGTAGGCATCCGTCGCTGCCCTGGTGCCGGTACCATCGGTCACGACCGCGCGCAGCATCTGTCGCAGTTGCATTGCGACGGACTCGGGTATCACCCGGGAGCCCTGCGACTCTGAACCTGCAAGGATGCTGACATCGCGATGCACGCCACCGGTCGCAATGGTCATATAGGCACTCGCCAACTGGAGCGGTGTCACCGTCAACCCATAGCCATAGGCAAACGTGACCCTTTCAATGTCTCGCCATCGTCGATGATTCGGCAACAGCCCCGCCCGCTCGCCCGGAAACCCGAACCCCGTGCTCTGACCAAAGCCAACCTGCTGGAACATCGACCAGACCGCGTATTCATCGAGTTGTAGTGCCAGTTTGCTGATCCCTACCTGGCTGGAATGGGCAATGATTGCCGTCAGATCGAGCGTGCCGCGATTGAGCGGATCACGGACCGTGAAGTTACCGACTCGCAGCAAGCCGGGGTTCGTATCGATGACGGTGTCCGGTGCAAAACCTGACTGCAGCGCCACCGCAACAGTGAACGGCTTGACTGTTGAGCCGGGCTCGAATTCATCGGTCACGGCCCGATTTCGGACCGAGCCGAGGTCCAGGTTCTCCCGGTTGTTCGGGTTATAGGATGGCTGGTTGACCATCGCAAGGATCTGTCCGGTGGCGACATCGAGCAATACGATCGAGCCTGACGCTGCGCCCAGATGGGCAATGGCGGACTTCAGTTCACGATAGGCAAGATACTGCAACCGCATGTCCAGGCTGAGATCCAGGTTTCTGCCCGGCTCCGCCTCCTTGACGGGCATCAGATCGCGAACGATCTCGCCGTACAGGTTCTTCAGCACCTTCTTCCTGCCCGGAGAACCCGCCAGCCAGTCATTGAAGGACAGCTCCAGCCCTTCCTGACCGTGGTCATCAATGTTTGTGAACCCGACGGCGTGAGCGGCCACCTCGCCCGCGGGGTAATAGCGGTGATACTCCTTTTCCTCAAACACACCCGGCAGATTCATCGCCAGAATTCGCTGTGCCTGGGCGGGAGGCAGATGGCGCCGCAAATAAACAAATTCCTTGTTCCCGGCTTCCGTCATGCGGCGCACAAACGCTTCTCTGGGAACGCCGAGCTGATCGGCCAGAGGCGCGAGCTCAACGTCATCAACCAGAAGTTTCCGGGGGTTGGCCCACAGTGAAATCACCGGCGATGAGACTGCCAATGGCTTGCCCCAGCGATCCCGGACCATGCCACGGTGGGCATTGATCCGCTCCATGCGAATCGTCCTGGCATCTCCCTGATCCTGCAGGAAGTCCTTCTCGATGAAGTACAGATAGCCGAGGCGAACGTGCATTCCGACAGTCAAGAGCAGAATCAAGGCACCCAGCAGATAGACTCGCAATGGCATCAGCGCACCCTCACAATCACAATCTCACGGGTCGCCGGCACCACCATATCGAGGTCCTGATGGGCAATCTGATCCACCCGTGTATTGTTCGCCCAGGCGCTCTGTTCCAGCAGCAATCGCTCATATTCACTTTCCAGCCGATCACGCTCGGCGGTCTGCTCCTGTAGTGACCGATACAGACGCCGCGTCTCGTGAGAGGCTCCCACCACCGCCACTGCTGACACCAGGACAAGCACCGACGTCAGCGCTGTAACGATGTGCATCGGGACCAGCAGCCACTTCCAGATCGCCCCCAGCGGCATGATCATCAGATTTTCTCCGCGACACGCATCACGGAACTCCTGGCACGTCGATTACGGGCAATCTCATCATCAGTCGGCCGGGTGGCCTTGCCAATGGGAACGAGGGTTCGGGCAATCGCATCGTCCCTGATAGGGAGGCGGCTCGAAACAGCCGGCCCCTGGGACAGGTCCCGAATGAATCGCTTCACAATACGATCTTCCAGCGAATGAAAGCTGATCACCACGAGCCGGCCACCGGAACCCAGCAGACTAACGACGTCGTGAAGGCAGGCCCTCAGATCCTCCAACTCACGGTTGACATGGATTCGGATCGCCTGGAAAGACCGGGTCGCCGGGTGTTTATGTTTTTCGGCCCTGGGCACCGCTGCCGCAATGACATCAACCAGGATGCCCGTCGTCCGGATGGGACGCCGGGCAACAATGGCTCTGGCGATGCGACGGGCAAACCGCTCCTCCCCGTAGTCCTTGAGCACTGCAGCGATCTCCTGCTCATCGGCGTGACTGAGCCATTCACTGGCAGGTACCCCCCGGGTCGGATCCATCCGCATATCGAGGGGCCCATCCGACAGAAAGCTGAACCCGCGGTCCTTCGAGGCAAGCTGCGGCGACGACACTCCGAGGTCCAGCAACACGCCATCGAGCGGAATCATCTTCGACCCGGCCGCCATATCCGCGATGTCCGCAAAGGATCCGTGGCAAATCGTCACCCGGGGGTCGTGATCGAATCTTGCTCTGGCGTCGGCGATGGCATCAGGGTCCTTGTCGATTACCATCAGCCTCCCCGATCCGCCAAGTCGGCTGGCGATGGCCTGACTGTGGCCGCCACGACCATAGGTACAATCCACATAGCGACCGACCGGGTTCTGTACGAGCGCGTCGACCGCTTCGGCGAGGAGGACGGTTTCGTGAGATGTCATGGTCAGCCCTTACAAAGACAGCGAACGGAGTTCATCGGGAATCTCCAGAGCCGAGGGATCAGACAACCAGTCATCACGACGGGACTGCCAGCGCTCTTCGTCCCAGAGCTCCAGCTTTGAGCCCTGACCCAGCAACACGCAGCTCTTTTCGAGACCGGCGTACTCGCGAAGGGGAGTGGTCAACAGAATTCGCCCGCTGCTGTCGATCTGGATGTCGGTGGCGTAACCAATCAGAAGCCGTTGAACCCGGCGCGCCGCAACATTGAAACTCGGCAGCGCTTCTACCTTGCGCTGAATGTCGTTCCATTCGGGCTGCGGATAGATCAGCAGGCATTTCTCGTCAGTGTCGATGGTGACAACCAGATCGCCACCACAGTGGGCGAGGATTTGTTCACGATAACGGGTAGGGATCGCCAGCCGCCCCTTTGAGTCGAGATTGATGTTGTTTACGCCCCGAAACACCGTTTTCAATCCTCATGATCATGCCGGTTTGTCATGTCTTCCACTGGAGCAACCTATTCTGGTCTTTAACTCCACATTTCGACATAATTCCCCACTTCGTTGCACCTTAAGTACCACGACAGACATTGTCAAGTGATTGGAATACGGATTTATTCTTTAAACACAGTAACTTAGCCTCCCTTTCCAACCCTTGTGACACAAGGGAGGCGTAACTGGATTGAATACAGAAAGATACCCATAGAAGTTAATGTAACTTCTTAAGTTAAGAGCGCAATAGAATTAATTTGGATAAAAATGGCCTCTAATATAGCTGGATCCTTTCCTGAAGGCGTTATGGACGCAGGCGACATTCCAATGCGGCGACGTTCCAATATGGTTGGTTCGAAAATCAACAGGTTGGAAGGAACCTGCCACCCCGTGTCGCATTGGTGAGCACAAGGGCTTGACCGCACTGATGGCTCTCAATCAAGTGCTTTCCAAAGGGTGTATCTGTCAGGACTTGTCGGACAATCATTGACGGGCCAACACGCTGACGGCGGGCAAGAAAATCGAGTTGACCGATAAGCCGGGTTCTGTCGTGGACAATCATTCATCTACGATGTTCGTCACCGAACACCTGTTGCGACCTACCCGAATCCAACTGCGGGCCGCAGCATACAGGATTCCTATTTGGTCTTGCTCCGGGTGGGGTTTACATTGCCGTACTGTGTTACCACAGACGCGGTGCGCTCTTACCGCACCATTTCACCCTTACTTCACGACGAATCGCGAGCGGTATATTTTCTGTTGCACTGGCCGTGGACTCACGTCCCCCAGGTGTTACCTGGCACCCTGCCCTGTGGAGCCCGGACTTTCCTCCCCCTGGCTCGTTAGAGCCTGGCGGCGATTGTCTGGTCAACTCAGGCACCAGATTAAAGGGAATCCTGCCCCAGAACAATCACCGAATGATCGAATTTGAAACATGCTGTGGTGGCAGGTCGCGCTGTGGCATCTGAAAGCGGCACTGAAATGTCGTCCCTGGATTGGCCATTTACCTGACCGGGGACTCACAGCCAGATTGATCGAGCAAGTCCCAGTCCACACTGTGAGTTCCCGGAGACGTCCAGGCACGACAACGGTGTGCCTGATACTGGCACGCAGATTCAGCTTCGCTCAGCGATCCGGCTTGAATGACATGGCCAGACGATAGAGTGCTTTTCGTGACTGACCTGTCAACCTCACCACCACGTCGACGGCCCTGGCTGGTGGCAGTTCCTTCAGCAATTCAGACAGCAACCGTTCAGCTTCCGGGTCGGACGCCTGACGCCAGGGCTCGCCCTGGACGATGACGACGAACTCTCCGCGCTCCGGCACGTCACCAGCCGTGAAGGCCTCGACCACGGATTCCAGCGTCCCCAGGGTCAGTTGCTCATGCAATTTGGTCAATTCACGAAACAGCATCGCCTGGCGATCAGGGCCAAAGACCGCCGCCATCTCAGCCAGCGTCGCTGCAATCCGGTGAGGCGCCTCGTAGAAAACCAGTGTTCTGGATTCCCGCCGGAGTGCCTGCAGGGCCGACTTTCTCTGCCCCTTCCTGGCTGGCAGGAAACCCTCAAACACGAACCGTCCCGCCGGGATTCCCGACACCGACAGCGCCGCAGAAAGCGCACTTGGCCCGGCCACGGGAATGACCGCTACACCCAGATGGAGCGCCTCCCGAACCAGCAGAAATCCAGGGTCAGAAATCTGCGGGGTGCCGGCATCCGATACGAGCGCGATGTCTTCGCCCCTGCCGAGGACCTTTAGCAAGGCATCGGTGACATCGTGCTCATTGTGGTCATGGTAGGGTCGCATCGGTGTCTCGATGCCAAAATGATTCAACAGGGCCCGAGTGTGGCGGGTGTCTTCAGCGGCTATCAGGTCGACGTCAGCCAACACCTGTTTTGCCCGCGCAGTCATGTCTCCGAGATTGCCAATCGGTGTCGCCACCACGAACAGTCTCCCAGCGTTCTGGTCGTGATTGCTCACACGAACCTCCATCAAATGCCCCGATTCATCGAGTTCCTTTCCGACCACAAACAGCCTGAAAAGCGCTGTAACCTTCTACACCGTTTCGTGATAATACCCAAAACCGCAGACACTTGAGATATGTTGAGATTCCATCGTGGCCTGTTACCACCGACCATCATCCTGACGAGCGCTCGCACCACTATCCGGAGCGAGGTCCTGAGTCATATCCTGAACGAGGTCCTGAACAAGGTCTTGAACAAGGTCTTGAACAAGGTCTTGAACAAGGTCCGGAACAACCAACGCATCATCCTGGCCATTGTCCCGGTTATTCTCCTAGCGATGGCAACCGGATGCAGCACGACCGTCACCGACGGTGAACCATCGCCCACGCCGGGACTGGCCCCTACGGCAGACAGTGTCAGGGACTTGCTGCGGCTCGCCGAACAATCCAGCGGCCAGGCCGCTGCCAGCGCACGGCTGGAAGCTGCCCAGCTTGCCATGGAGCAGGGGGATGCTCGAGCGTCCCGCCAGATTCTGGGCCTCGTTGACATAGCGGCTCTCGATCACCACCAGGTCGGTGACTTTCTGACGCTGTCGGCGCGGATCGCAATCAATGCAGGCGAGGCGACCGCCGCACTTTCCTATCTCAATGACCCTCGCCTGTCGGCACTTGCCATGACCCGAGAACGCCAGACAACACTCGGGCTATTGCGCGCCGAAGCATATCGGGTCAATCGCAGCTACGTGGCGAGCGCAAGGGAGCGCATCTATCTGGACGGTCTGCTGGATGGGGTCGAACAGCGTCAGAACCATGACGAGATCTTCAAAACCCTTCTGGAAGTTCCCGCTCGCAGCCTCGCCGACCAGGCGGAAAAAGCCATTACAGCGGACCTTCGTGGCTGGCTGTCACTCGCGGCAATGACCCGACGCTATCAGGACGACCCATTGCGCCAACTCGATGAACTGGGCAAATGGAAACGGGCGTGGCCGAACCACCCTGCCGCATCACGGCTGCCTCAAAGTCTGACATTACTCTCCAAAACCGTCAGTGAGCGACCAGAGCGGATCGCCCTGCTATTGCCGTTCCGCGGACCCGCCGGCGCCATAGGTCGATCAATAAGAGACGGTTTCCTGACCGCCTACTACCAACACGCCACGTCGATCACAGTCGACATCTACGATACGGCGAGCGGTGACATCGTCTCGCTGGTCCGGCAGGCGCAAGCGGCGGGCGCGGACCTGATCATTGGGCCACTACAAAAGGAAAACGTTACCCTGCTTGCCGGCATGTCGCTGGAGACGCCCGTACTGGCACTCAACCGTACCCTGGATGGCAGTACAAACGCCAACCTCTATCAGTTTGGCCTGGCACCGGAGGATGAGATCTATCAGATTTCTTCTCAGGTGGCAGCCGAGCAGCGTGTTAATGCGCTGGTGATCTATCCCGATAGCGAATGGGGCAACCGGAACTTTGAGGTATTCAGAAACGACTGGGAAACCCGCGGCGGAAACGTCGTCGACAGCGAGGCGTTCTCTGATCAGCGAGACTATTCCGACCTCGTCAAGTCCCTGTTCAATGTCGACGCCAGCGAACAGCGAGCACTGGACCTGCGGCGGATCATTGGCACCCGGTTTGAGTTTACGCCGCGTCGTCGCCAGGACATCGACTTCGTCCTGCTGCTTGCCAATCCGGTTCAGGCTCGGGGCATCAACCCGGCACTTGAGCGGTTTTATGCAGACGACGTGCCCGTGTATGGCACCTCTCATATCCACGAATACGGCGAGGCATGGATCAACGCTATCGACCTGAATCGAATCCGATTCTGTGACATACCCTGGAAACTGACTGAAGGGGATCCCACCCAGGAAATCGTCCAGGCAAACTGGGCGCAGTCGAGGGGACAGCTGGCGCCATTTTTTGCCCTGGGGGTGGATGCGCATCGTCTGTACCCAAGATTGCAGCAACTCAAAGAACTCCGCGACGAAAGAATCTTCGGCGCAACCGGCATCCTGCAGGTCAACGCATTCAATGTGATCGAAAGAAAGCTGATGTGGGCCCAGTTCAAGGATGGCAAGCCCATTGCCTCGCCCGTGGTGTTTTGATGATCAGGACGAATTCAGGGCACCCGCGGTGAGCGCCCGGCGACCCGCAGAAATCGGAGCCAATGCCGAGCGAGATGCCCTGCGCTTTCTGACAAAAGTAGGTTTCCGTGAGGTGACGTCCAACTTCCATAGCAAGGCAGGTGAAATTGACCTGATCGTCGAGCAGGGCGACCTGCTGGTCTTCGTTGAAGTGCGCTTTCGCCAGGACAGCGGCCGGGGCACCCCGGCGGAAACCATCACCACAGCAAAAATCCGACGAATTGTGAGAACAGCCGAGTTCTTTGTACTCACCCACCCCGAATACCGGGATAAGTCCTTCCGATTTGATGTCATAGCCATCACGGACAAGATAGACTGGATAGAGAATGCCTTTACCCTCGATGACCTCCATTAGACTGATACTGCTCCTTGCAGCCGTTGTTGCTCTGCCGGCTGGCTGCAGTACCAGCGAACCAAGGACTGAGTACTCCTCGTTCGATGACAGTCGCAATGAGAAACTGGCGATCAAGAACATCCGGGCACGTCATCCCGGCCTCGAACAGGCACACATTAACGTTGCAGGTTTTCTTGGCAGCATCCTGATTACGGGTGAAGTTGGATCGGCGGACCTGATCGAAAAAGCAGGCGCAGCAGTATCCCGCATGCGAAATGTCAGAAGGGTTCACAATGAACTGACTGTGGCTGGACCCACCACGCTGCTGTCCCGTACCAACGATTCTTTTCTATCCACCAAGGTGAAGGCGGCACTGATCGGGTCAGGTGACCTGGATGCAAGCCGGATCAAGGTTGTCACTGAGAACGGTGTGGTCTATCTGATGGGGACGGTCAGCCGTGCCGAAGCGGACCTGGCAGTATCGGTCACACAGGATGTCTACGGCATTCAGAAGATCGTCAAGGTATTCGACTACCTGAACTGAACATTGAAGGAATACCTGTAGAGATCGAGACAAATGTACGCCGCGTCATTTGACCACCCTGAGCGTCGGCTTGTCTGCCGGTGGGTCTGACGAGGGTGGTGTTGTTGGGTCCGGGTTAACCGGGGCATCCTCTTTCGGAAACCACATACCTTCGCCGTTTTCCCGTGAAACAATGCCAAGCACCGCTGGCACCGGCGCATAAATCTGATGGGCAACACCGCCGAATCTGCCACTGAACGACACGGCCTCATCGTCGATCAGCAGGTTTCTGACGGCCGTAGGGCTGATGTTGAGGACGATCTGCCCATCCTTGACATAGTCAACAGGTACACTGACACCGTCGACTCCGGCATCAACCACAAGATAGGGCGTGCAAGTGTTGTCGAGGATCCATTCATTCATGGCTCTGATCAGATAGGGCACTGATGAGGTCATCGCCATCCAGAGCGTCCGAAGTGCGAAGAATCAGTCGCGCATGTCGAGTTCCGCCTCAGACAGACTTTCCTGAAACGCTTCTCGATCAAACAGGTGATCCATGTAACTCTGGATTGGCTTACCCTGTTTCGGCGGCAGTTCAATCCCCAGAACTGGCAACCGCCACAGGATCGGCCCCACACAACAGTCCACCAGGGTGAATTCATCACTCATAAAAAAGGGCTTCTCGGCAAAGATCGGGGCGATGGAAATCAGGGATTCCCGGAGTTCCTTTCTTGCTCGCTCAATGACGGTATCTTTGGACCGGCCCGCCACGATGGTGTCCACGTAGCCGCACCAGTCCTTCTGAATCCGATACATGAAAAGGCGACTCTGAGCCCTCGCCACCGGATACACCGGAAGCAGTGGTGGATGCGGAAAACGCTCATCCAGATACTCCATAATCACCTGGGATTCGTACAGCACCAGATCACGGTCAACCAGGGTCGGAAGACTGTTGTAGGGATTGAGATCGACGAGATCTTCCGGCAGATTGCCCGGCTCAACATCCATGATCTCAACGGCAACACCCTTTTCCGACAACACCAGCCTTACCCTCTGGCTGTAGTGATCGTTTCCATCGGAATAGAAAATCATCGACGAGTGCTTGGCTACTACGCCCATTTGGTCCACCTCAGTCTGGTTCCACCGGGCTAGTGAAATTCTCTGGTGTATTCACGGCCCAGCAGATACGTAAATACGAAGAAGAATGCCAGAAACAGCAACACATAGACGCCAAGTCGTTCGCGCTCAAGTCTTGAAGGATCTGCTACGTAGTAGAGGAAATTGGAAAGGTCATAGACGACCTGATCGTACTCTTCAGCCGTCAGAGAGCCGGTGCCATCGACGTGCTCAAGTGGACTCACGCCTCTTGCAATGAGTTCATTGCCACAGACCTCTTCGGTAATCGGCACGGATGTCAGAGGGTCTCTCATCTCGCCCCCATTGGCGGCGAGCCTCGGAATTTCCTTGCAGACCTTGCGCTGGACACCCTGCAACTCCAGCAGCGCGTGGGGCATCCCAACGTTTTCAAATACCAGGTTGTTCACACCCAGAGGACGATCAGGATCTTCGTAGAAAGTCTTCAGATAGGTGTAAAGGTAGTCAGGCCCGCCCTTTAGCGATGTATAGAGCGTCAGGTCCGGCGGCACGGCACCAAACCAGGCCCTGGCATGATCTTCGGAGATCGTATTGTCGATGGGCGAACCAATCTGCTTGTCGGGATCAAACACAAGATGCTGCAACATCAGATCGTGCGGCACGCCCAGGTCATCAGCGGTGCGCTCATAGCGCTGATACTTCAAGGCATGGCATCCCAGACAATAGTTCATATAGGTTTGAGCACCGCGCTGCAATGACGCCTTGTCATGCAGGTCCGGCTCCATATGAAGCAGCGGATAGCCTGCTTCCGCGGCCGTTGCGGGCATGCTCAAGGTCGCCGCAGCGACCAGTACAGTCATCAATTGGGCCAGTCTGTTCATCGCATCGTCACCCTCTCTGGAACGGGCTTCGTCTTTTCAACGGAGGTATACCAGGGCATCAGCAGAAAATAGGCAAAGTAGATACCCGTACAGATCTGCGCAATCAGGGTTTTGACCGGCGTTGGATGTACCGTGCCAAGGTACCCGAGGATGAAGAACACGATCACAAACAGACCCAGAAAAACCCGGCTCGCCAGACCCTTGTATCGGATCGACTTCACTGGAGATTTATCGAGCCAGGGCAACACGAACGGGATCGCGATGGCTCCCGCCATCACCACCAGCCCCCAGAACTTGGCATCAAGCCCGAACAGTGGAAAGGTGGCCGCCCGCAACATCGAATAAAATGGCGTGTAGTACCAGACCGGGGCAATCAGATCCGGCGTTTTCAGAGGATCGGCTGGCTCGTAGTTCGGATGTTCGATCAGATAGCCGCCGCCATCGGGGTAAAAGAACATCACCGCACAGAAGATGAACAGGAAGATCACGATGCCCGGAAGGTCGTGGCCAATGGTGTAGTGAGGATGAAACGGTACGCCATCGAGAGGTTTGCCATTCTCGTCCACATGCTTCTTGATATCGACGCCGTCGGGGTTGTTGGACCCGACCTCATGGAGGGCCAGAATGTGCAGGAACACGAGCACCAGCAGCACCAGCGGCACCAATACCACATGGAGCGCGAAAAACCGGTTCAGGGTGACCCCGGACATGTTGAAGTCACCGCGAACCCAGAGCGCAAGGTCTTCACCGACAACCGGAATGGCACCCGCCAGAGACACGATGACCTGTGCCCCCCAGTAGGACATGTTGCCCCAGGGAAGCAGATATCCGAAGAAACCTTCCGCCATGAGGGCCACGTAAATCAGCATACCGAGAATCCAGATCAGTTCCCGGGGCTTCTGATACGAACCATACATCAGGCCGCGGAACATGTGTAAATACACCACCACGAAAAACGCCGATGCGCCGGTACTGTGCATGTAGCGTAGCAGCCAGCCGAACTCAACATCCCGCATGATGTATTCGACTGACGCAAACGCCTGCTCACCGGTAGGCACATAGCTCATGGTGAGCCAGATGCCGGTCAGCAGTTGATTAACCAGCACTACCGTTGCCAGAACACCAAAGTAGTACCAGAAATTGAAATTTTTCGGGGCATAGTATTTGGACATATGCTTTTCATATGTCTCGGTGACTGGCAATCGGGCATCGACCCAGTCCATCAGATTCCTGAACATCGCGTTCATGCGGCAGCCCCCCCATCTTCACCAATCACAATGACCGAGTCCGACTCGTAGCTGTGAGGAGGCACCTCCAGATTGGACGGAGCGGGCACCCCGGCATAGACGCGGCCCGCGAGGTCAAACTTGGATCCATGGCAGGGGCAGTAGAAGCCGCCCAGCCAGTTGGGGTCAAAGGATTCCGGCTCAATGAGCGGCCGAAACTTGGGTGAACATCCCAGATGGGTACACAGTCCGACCATGACCAGAATTTCCGGCCTGATGGATCGTGTCTGGTTTCGGGCATACTCCGGCTGCATGTCTCTTTCAGAGAGGGGGTCAGCCAGTCGTTCTGTGTCGGAATCCAGAGTGTCAAGCATTTCCCTGGAGCGCTTTACGATGAAGATCGGCTTGTCACGCCATGCCGGGATTGGCCCCAGCATCTGACCCACTTCCAGCTTACCGACATCCACCTTGATGGGTGCACCTGCCGCACGCGCTCTGGCGCTCGGATTCCAGGAGCCAACGAAGGGGACAAGGGCGCCCACGACGCCGACTGAGCCCACCACGATATTTGCACCAATCAGGAAATTACGCCGGCCCGTATCGACGCCGTCATCACTCACGTTCACTTCCCCTTTTTCGCTGTAAGCCGTTAACGACCATGCCCGTCTCTCTGTCCGCGGTCTGCGATGCACACTCTCGACGTACAAATCACGACGTACAACCTCGTTGTCAACAACTCGTCATTGATCGAATATTGAATGCGTACCAGTCACTGGCACGGCTCCGAGGCACCTTTCGAGTCACCCAATAGCGCCGCGCAGTCTACCACAGTCCAGCCACGAAATGTTGTAGTTTGAGCCCCCTTCCAGGGTAGCAGGGGGCAGTCGTCGAAAGAATCGTCCGGGATCAGCGCTTCGAAAACTGGGGCCGCTTGCGAGCTTTGCGCAGGCCAACCTTTTTACGTTCTACGCTTCTGTCATCTCGTGTCACAAATCCTGACTGACGCAGGCTTGGCCGGAGGGTTTCATCATACTCCATGAGCGCCCTGGTCACGCCATGACGAATCGCGCCGGCCTGGCCAAAACTACCACCACCCCGGACGCTGACTTTGATATCAAACTTGTCCGACGCCTCGGCCACCTGGAGGGGCTGGCGAACAATCATCCGCGCCGTCTCACGACCGAAATATTCATCAAGCGGACGATTGTTGACTATGATATTCCCCGAGCCTGCCGCCAGATAGACTCGCGCCTTGGCAGACTTGCGCCGTCCTGTTCCGTAGTATTGTGTCATTCTCAGTGATCCGTGCGTGAGTTATCTGGTTATAGTTAGTCAGTTGCAGGTCTTTGCCGGTGATATCCGGACCTCCCTTCAGGCTACAACTCGAGCGGTTGAGGCTGTTGTGCGGTATGGGGATGCTCGCTACCGGCGTAAACCTTGAGCTTTCCGAGCATGGCTCGACTCAACTTGTTCCTTGGCATCATGCCCTTGACCGCCGCCTCGATCACCCGCTCAGGATGCTCCGCCTGTAGCTTCTCGAAAGAGATCGATTTGATGCCCCCGGGGTACCCGGTATGGTGGTAGTACATCTTGTCGGTGGTCTTGCGCCCGGTGACCCGAACCTTGTCAGCGTTGATCACGATGACATAGTCACCGGTATCGACATGGGGCGTAAATTCCGCCTTGTGCTTGCCACGAATGCGGTTCGCAATCTGAGTGGACAGGCGGCCCAGGGTCTTGTCGGTGGCATCCACGACAAACCAGCCGTGACGCGCAGTTTCTTTGTTGGCACTTATTGTCTTCATTTGCAGTCTTCAGCCGTTAACTTTTGTGAATTGCTCTGTGAATTGCCCTGTAGATCGCCCCGTGAACGGAGTAGAGTCCTGGCCCAGGATTCGGGAGGCCGAATCTTACCCAAGCCAGGCCGTTTCCGCAAGCGACTGCCGCGGCGAATTCTTCTGAATGGACCCCGTCCTGTCTGGGGTCTCAGGGCCTGTGCTCCCGGGCCAGGTACTCCTCTGACTGCATCTCCAGCAACCGGCTTTCGGTGCGCTGAAATTCAAATGTCAGCAGCGTACCGGCGTAGAGTTCCCGCAGCGGGACTTCGGCAGAGAGAATCAGCTTGACATTGCGGTCATAGAACTCATCGACCAGGCTGATAAAGCGCCGCGCAACGCTTTCGCCTCGCTCGTCAAACCTCGGAACTGCCGAAATGAGGACCGTCTGGAACTGCCGGGCGAGTTCAATGTAGTCGTTCTGGCTCCTTGGTCCATCGCAGACCTCGTCGAACATGAACCATACGACCCCATCGGCACAGCGCCGCGCCGCAATGGGGCGGTCCTCGATCTCCAGGGTGACATCGAGCGAGCCCGCATCGGGCGCAATGGCCAGGAAGCTCCTGGCCATGTTGATTTCTGCCTGCTCATCCAGCGGAGCATGATAGATTTCGGCCTGCTGCAGGGCCCGCAGACGATAGTCATTGCTGCCATCGAGGTTCATCACCTCCGTGTGGCGCTTGATGAGTTCAATGGCAGGCAGAAACTTGCTGCGTTGCAAGCCGTCACGGTAGAGGTCATCCGGTGCCGCATTCGAAGTGGCCACCAGCACCACGCCTCGCTCGAACAGGGCCTGCAACAGATTGGCGAGGATCATTGCATCGGTAATATCACTGACAAAAAACTCGTCAAAGCAGATGACCCGGCACTCGCCCGCAAATTTATCAGCGACCCGCTGCAATGGATCCTTCTGTCCCTGGAGCCCCCGCATTTCCCGGTGCACCAGGCGCATGAATCGATGAAAGTGCAGGCGCTTTTTCTCCGGAAACGGCAGGGAATCGAAAAAGACATCCATCAGGTAGGTCTTACCCCGACCCACACCACCCCAGAGATAGAGCCCGCGAATGGTCGCCGGCCTGCCGGACCCGAACCATCTCGAAAAAAAACCCGGGGTGAGCTTCGTCTGCCCAACCAGATCCTCAAAGAGTCGCTGCAAACGGGTCACAGCACCCTCCTGGTCTTCATCGGGCAGAATGTCCCCGGCCGCAAGGGCAGCCGCATAGAGCATGCGAGGACCGTCCCTGACGGCTTCGGACCTGGCCTTCACTTCAACCTTCAGTCTTCAATCCTCAACCTTCAACCCGGCATTCCGCAGACGCGGCGTGAGCCGACAAACCCTCTTCCCGTGCGATGATCGCCGCATCACGACTGAGCGAAATGGCCCCTTCCCGGGAACACTGCACAACTGAACTCCTGACCTGAAAGTCATATACGCCCAGGGCAGATGCAAACCTTGCCGAACCATTGGTAGGCAGCACGTGACTCGGGCCGGCAGTATAGTCACCGACCACCTCGGCGGTGTGTTGACCCAGAAAAATCGCCCCGGCGTGCCTGATCGCCGGCATCAGACCGGCGGGGTCCCGAATGGCGAGCTCCAGGTGTTCGGGCGCAATGCGATTGACAACCCGTGCCGCCTCGGCCAGATCCTGAACCCCGATCAATGCGCCCCGGTCAGCCAGGGATCGTTCGATGATATCCCGTCGTGGCATGTCAGCCAGATGCGTTTCCAGCAACCCTGGTATGGCATCCAGCAGCGCCCTGTCCGGAGACACAATAATGGCCTGGGCCAGTTCGTCATGTTCTGCCTGGGCGAACAGGTCCATGACCAGCCACTCTGGCCTGGCCGAGTCATCAGCGATGATGACCACTTCCGACGGCCCGGCGATCATGTCCACGCCAACAACGCCATAGACCAGTTCCTTTGCCGTCGCCACGTAAATGTTTCCCGGCCCGACGATCTTGTCGACCCTGGGTACGGTCTCGGTGCCCCAGGCCAATGCACCAATCGCCTGGGCACCACCGATGGTAAAGAATCGATCCACTCCAGCCAGACAGGCGGCAGCCAGAAGCACGTCGCTGATTTCTCCACGGGGCGTCGGTGCCACAAGTATGATTTCTTTAACCCCGGCGACCCGGGCGGGGATGGCCGTCATAATGACGGTCGAGGGATAGGCTGCCTTGCCGCCGGGCGCATAGATACCGACCCGCTCCATGGCTCGAATACGCTGCCCCAGCCTCGTTCCGGTCGCGTCTGTAAATTCCCAGTCGGCACCACCGCCGAGGGCGGCCTTCTGTTTCTGGTGATACAGACGAACTCGATTCACCGATGCCTGTAACGCGTCCCGCACCAGGGGGTCTATCCGACCCAGCGCCCGGCGCTGATCATCCAGCGAAATTTCAAGGTCCGCGGCCGAGGCCACATCATATTGATCAAACCTGACAGTCAGTTCGAGCAGCGCCAGGTCGCCCCGGGTTCGCACCTGTTCAAGGATGCGGCGCACCGACTCCCTCACCGCCAGCCGGTCCTCTGATGGCAGCGTCAGCAGACCGGACAGTGCCGCATCGAAATCCGCCTGTTGGCTGTCCAGCCGGGCAATCATCCGGTCACCCCGGCAAGACCTTCGATAAGCGGTGTGATGTACTGGTGTTTGGTTTTAAGCGCAATCTTGTTGACGATCAAATAGGTACTGATGATCTCGACCCGTTCAATCGGAACCAGCCCATTGGCCTTCAATGTGTTGCCCGTTTCGACGATGTCCACAATGCGGTGAGCCAGACCCGTCAGCGGGGCCAGTTCCATCGCGCCGTAGAGCTTGATGATGTCTACCTGAACGCCCTTTTCGGCGTAAAACCGCTTGGTCGTGTTCACGAATTTGGTCGCAATGCGAAGCCGCTTGGGTAGCGGCCCTTCATCTTTCAGGCCAGCTACCATGATCTGGCATTGGCCAATCCTGAGATCCAACGGTTCATAGTAACCGTCGCCCCCATGTTCCAGCAGCACATCCCGGCCCGACATGCCCAGGTCAGCAACCCCCTGTTCCACATAGGTCGGCACATCCATCCCTCGCAACACCATCAGGCGAAACCCCGGCCTGGTGGTTTCAAACACCAGCTTGCGGGAACTGGACATGTCCTCGGTCGGTTCAATACCGACCTTTGCCAGAATATCCAGCGAATCCTTGAGGACCCGTCCCTTCGTGACGGCCAGGGTAAGCGTTTCGCTCACGGCTCTGCCACTCGCTGAATGTTCGCTCCCAGATTCTTCAGTTTCTCTTCAACCTGCTCATAGCCCCGGTCAATATGGTAGATACGATCCACAACCGTGGTGCCCTCGGCGATCAGACCCGCAATCACCAGAGACACAGAAGCCCGAAGATCATTGGCCATCACCGGTGCACCCTTGAGTTTCCTGACGCCTTCGACAATGGCCGTGGTATTGTTTCCTTCCAGGCGGATGCGTGCTCCCATTCGATTCATTTCATGAACATGCATGAATCGATTCTCGAAGATGGTCTCCTTGATGGTTCCGGTGCCTTCTGCAATACAGTCGAGGGCGATGATCTGTGCCTGCAGATCGGTCGGAAACGCCGGATAGGGGGCAGTCACCAGGCTGACGGCTTTGGGCCGCTCCCCGTGCATATCAAGTTCGATCCAGTTCTCTCCGGTCTCGATCTCGGCACCGGCTTCCCGCAGTTTGGTAATCAGCACCTCCAGATGGTCCGGGTTCGCATCCCGCATCCGGATCCGACCTCCGGTCGCGGCAGCCGCAATAAGATAGGTCCCGGCCTCCACCCGGTCCGCGATCACACGGTGGGATGCGCCGTGCAGCGATTCCACACCCTGGATGGTGATCGTATCCGTGCCGGCGCCGGACACCTGGGCGCCCATGGCATTGAGACAGTCTGCGAGGTCAATGATCTCCGGCTCCCGCGCACAGTTTTCCAGCACGGTTTCGCCCTCCGCCAGCGTGGCGGTCATCATGATGTGCTCTGTACCACCCACGGTCGAGACATCAAAAAAGATGTGTGCTCCCTTCAGTCGGCCCTGCACCCTGGCCTTGACGTAGCCATCGTCCATTTCGATCTGCGCGCCCAGCGCCGCCAGCCCCCGCAGGTGCTGGTCAACCGGGCGGGGACCAATCGCGCAGCCACCGGGTAATGACACCTCGGCATGGCCGTAGTGCGCCAGCATCGGCCCCAGCACGTTGAACGAAGCCCGCATGGTTTTGACCAGATCGTAAGGTGCACGAAACTGCTTGATGGTGTTGGCGTGAATTTCCACGTTCATCTTCTCGTCGATGACGACCTCAACGCCCAGCGATCCAAGCAGTTCGATCATCGTGGTGATGTCTCGAAGGTGCGGTACATTGCTGATGGTCACTGGCTCATCGGCAAGCAGCGCGGCAGGAAACATCATCAATGCCGAATTTTTGGCTCCGGAAGCCCGCAGCTCGCCCCTGAGCGTGGTACCACCCTGGATAATCAAACGGTCCATATCAACCAGCCTCGGACTCAGATGGGGTTCGGGTACGCATGGTGACGGCGTGAATCTCGCCACTCTCGATCCGGGACTTCAAGAGGCCATAGACCAGTTGCTGTCGTTTCACACGGCTAAGCCCCTCGAAAGATTCAGAGGTCAGGTCGAGCGCAATCTTGTTGCCTTCGGCCGAAACGGCGATCCTGGGGGCCACCAGTGCCCCCGCCAGAATGGCCTCAATTTCACTGCAGTCCATGTTGAGCCCTGCTTTGACAAAGGGCGAGATAGTAGCACTTTATGTTGGATTCTCCGAGGACCTGACGCTCGCCGCAGCAGCTTCAGGCGAATGGCAGGATTCTGCGGACCCCATGCAGATCAGCAATCTGACGAAGTTCCTCGGATGCCGACAGAAAAGTGACCTTCTTGCCGATAAGGCGTGCCTGCCGGGTCACATCCACCAGCATCGCCAGCGCGACTGATCCTTCGACTTCCATGGCAGAAAGGTCGAACTGGATAGCCTGACGATCTTCTCCTTCCTGACCTTCCTGGCCCTCAACGGACAACTCGACCAGCATCTGCTGCAGGCAGGCAGCCACCGTGTCCACGTCCACCCGACCACTGACACGATGTACGTTACCTGGCCCGACCATCGTGGCCCGCCGAGCGGCCTCACCTGACTGCTCACTCAATTTGCCGACATCCCCGCGTTCAAGGCTCACTCATCGACCCGCCAGTTGGCGATGACCTGTCCAATGTCGTTGCCGTACTTCTGCATGTACGCGGAGAACTGGGATCGGAACTGGAGGCCCATGTTGATCCCGTTGATCACCACATTGCGAACCTGCCACTGACCATCAACCTTTGCCATCGAGTACTCAACCGGATAAACCGTCCCGTCCTTGCCGTGGACCTCGACCGACACGGTCGCACGGTCTGGGCTCCGGTCCGAGATCTCCGACCCGCTCACCACGACTTTCTGGTTATCGAATTCAACCAGGGCGCTCGAATAGGTTCGAATGAGACCCAGGCGAAACTCCCCCGCAAAGGCCTTGATCTGCTGTTCGCTCGCAAGGCGGTAGTACTTGGCCATCACGCCCCGGGCGAAGCCATCAAAGTCGATATACGGCGAGATCGACGAGGAGACCCGCTCAAAGAACAATTCCTTGTCACAACGATAAAGGGGGGTGATCACCAAGAGTTTCGCCAGCAGCTGATCCGTCGCACCCCGCACAGTTTCCGCCGGGGAGTCGGAGAAGACAGGGCCAGCAGCGACCTCAGAGTCAGCCCCACCCGCCAGCGCAAGTTCCTTGGGACAGGTGGTGTCAGCGGCGCTGACAAACCCCGTCATCCCCATCATCAATGCCAGTATTGCCATCTTCATATTGCGACCCTGTGCCTGGAACCATTTAAACCTGTAATCAGACCTGCGTTTGGACCTGTTCAGACCTTTACAAAACCGTTTCGCTGTCCGGGAACTCCCCCAGCCCCCGCCCGAATTGCCGCCGGGATTTCGATGAAAGCCTTGAGCGTGCCCGTCTCAGGCACACCGTTGTCGTGCTGGTAAGTCTCTCAGGCCATCGAACAGTACTTGCGTGTAAGCTAAAACTGTTTCAGCAGGAACTGACCGATCAGTTCCTCGAGAACGACTGCCGACTGGGTATCATAGAACTCGTCACCGTCGACGAAGAACTCCTCATCTGCACCGAGGCTCAGACCCACGTATTTTCCACCGAGCAATCCTTCGGTCAGGATAGCTGCAGTACTGTCGGTGCTGATCTGGCTGACATCACCATTGATCTCCATGCGAACCAGCGCCATCATGGTCCTGGGATCAAGCGTGATTTCCGCCACCCTGCCGACCACCACCCCCGAAATACTCACTTTGGATCTGACCACCAGGCCACCGATGTTCTCAAACTTGGCATAAACACTGTACGTGCCCGTTGTCTCTCCCACGTTGAAGCCGCTGACACGCACCGCCAGCACTGCCAGTGCCAGAATGCCCGCCAGAATAAAAGCACCGACCACAATCTCTATGGTTCGAGGCTGCATGGTTTTCTCCTCAACAGTCCTGCCTGTGATTATTCATGCCGTGACGATTCAATTCAAAGTCTGCACCGGTTCACTGTGCATTCGTTGATGCAGCCCTGGGCGTGCCCGTCTCAGGCACGCCATAGTCGTGCTGGCAAGTCTCCCGGGCTGCACGCCATACAACAGCACTTACCTGAAAGGTTCGACCTACGACCATAACTGCTACGGCTACAGATTAAACATCACCAGAGTCAGGAAAAAGTCCAACACCAGGATGGAAACCGACGAGTATACAACGGTTCGGGTGGTGGCCGCGGCAATGCCCTCAGAAGTGGGCTCGGCATCATACCCTTCAAAGACCGCAATCCACGTTACGACGGCCCCGAACACTATGGATTTGACGATGCCCTTAAGGACATGGCTGACGAAATCCACACCCTCCTGCATCACCGACCAGAAAGCCCCTTCATAGACGCCAAGCCAGCCCACTCCGACCAGGGCGGCGCCCCATATGCCGACAGCACTGAACAGCAACGCCAGTATTGGCATGGAGATAAACCCGGCCCACAGCCGCGGGCTGATGATCCGTTGCAGCGGGTCCACGCCCATCATCTCCATGCTGCTCAGTTGTTCCGTTGCCTTCGCGAGGCCAATCTCTGCAGTCACCGCTGAGCCGGCACGACCGGCGAACAGCAGCGCAGACACCACCGGCCCGATCTCCATGACCAGCACCAGGGCGACCCCGAGACCGAGCGCACTCTCCGACCCGTATCGCACCAGTTGGTTGTAGCCCTGAAGTGCCAGCACCGCACCAATGGAAAAGCCCGACAGCACGGTAATGACCACCGACAGCACGCCCAGCTGGTAAATCTGTGCGATGACCAGCGGCAGATTCCGAAGCCTGGGCCGACGCCAGACTGCATGCCACCAGACCCTGCCGGCACGACCCACGGTGCCAAAGACCCTCAGCGTCAACTGTCCAAGCTGTCTTAGATAGGGAACCATCAAATCTGTACCATCAGCGCCCGATCTCGTCAGGCTCGAGCAGTTCCTCTTCGAGGTCCGCGGCAGGATAGTGAAACGGGACCGGGCCATCCGGGAGCCCGCCGACAAACTGTTTTACTCGCGGTGATTGCTCTGCATAGATCTCCTGGGGCGTTCCTGAAGCGATAATCCTGCCATCTGCAATGAGGTAGATGAAATCGGCAATGCTCGCAGCCTCGGCGATGTCGTGGGAAACGATGATGCTGGTCATTCCGTACACCTGATTCAACGTCCTGATCAGCGACACGATGACCCCCATGGCAATCGGGTCGAGCCCCGTGAACGGCTCATCGTACATGATGATGTCCGGGTCGAGAGCGATGGCCCTCGCCAGTGCCACCCGTCGGTTCATGCCCCCGGACAGCTCATTGGGAAACAGCGGCGCGGCGCCACGCAGGCCGACCGACTCGAGCTTCAGGAGCACCAGATCGCGGATCATCGACTCCTGAAGCGTGGTGTGGACACGGATCGGGAAGGCCACGTTCTCGAATACCGACATGTCCGAAAAGAGCGCACCGGACTGAAACAACATGCCCATGTGGCGCCGCGCAGCAAACAGCTCATTCCTGGTGAGTCTGGGAATCTCCTGACCATTGACCATCACACTCCCCGAGTCCGGTAATACCTGGCCACCGATCAGGCGCAGCAGCGTGGTCTTCCCGGTACCGCTCGGCCCCATGATGGCGACTACCTTGCCCCGCGGAATCGTCAAATCAATACCCTCGAAGACACGCCGCAGTCCTCTGCGAAGCACAACGTTCTCCATGACCACATGATCCGACATCAATGGACCGACCTTCCAGACACCTTCGACACAGGGGGCCATTATCGCCGTCCGGGGAACAAACACAACGAACCAGTGGCCAATTTCGCCTTGCAAAAGCCATGGATTCCCAATCTAATGGCTCGTTTTTTGGTGGTCTCCCCCCGATGGAAACACTGGGCTTCAGTGTCGCAATGCTGGTCGGCTTTCTTGTGCTGTTCAAGAGCGCAGACCAGTTTGTCATTGGTTCTGTTGCCACTGCCCGAAATCTCTCGATCTCACCCATGATCATCGGCCTGACGGTGGTGGCCCTCGGCACCTCCGCTCCGGAGATCTTCGTCTCGGTCACCTCGGCGCTCCAGGGCGAACCGGAACTCGCCGTCGGCAACGCGATCGGCTCCAATATCGCCAACATCGGAATGGTTCTGGGATGTACTGCGATGATCGTCCCGCTGCGGTTCCGGATCGACATTCTTCGCGACGATCTGCCCATACTGGTGTTCGTCACGCTTTGCTGCGGCGCAACGCTGATCGACTACCGACTGGGCATCTGGGATGGACTGCTGCTTTTTGCCGGCCTGGTTGCCTTCCTGTACCGACTGACCCTGGCCCAGCGTAAATCTTCGGGCATGGAACAGGCAGCCGAGATTGGTGAATTGGAAGAGATTCCTCCCATGCCTCGGGGACGGGCGGTCCTGACCCTTTCCCTGTCCCTTGTCTTTCTGCTCCTGTCCGCTCAACTACTCGTATGGTCGGTGATCCACATTGCAGAGACGCTTGGCGTCAGTGAACTGATCATCGGTCTCACAGTGATTGCCGTCGGCACCAGCCTTCCCGAATTGGTGGTGTCGGTCACCAGCGCCCTGAAAGGCCAGACCGATCTTGCCATTGGCAATATTGTGGGGTCGAATATCTTCAACATTCTGGCGGTCCTGTCGATCCCGTGCGTGCTGGCACCGACCACCGTCAACCCGGAGGTCCTGTGGCGAGATTACATGCTGATGCTGACCCTGACCATTGTGGTTGTGGTGTTTGCCTACCTCAAAGGAAAAAACCAGATCACACGGTTCAAGGGCACCATGCTGTTCCTGGTATGGCTCGGCTATCTGGGTACACTCTACTTTACCGCCAGTTCCGCCTCGTGAGGCCCGCCGCCGGATGACGCAACGGGTCATCATTCTCAGCTGCATCATCCTGCTGGTGGTACTGGTCACGAACTGGCTGAGCGATGATGGGCAGCAAGCGCCCGATCAGGGAGAACTGACCCGCAACGACCCGGACACCTATATGGTCAACGCCACCATCCGGCAGTTCGACGATGAAGGGAACCTGCAGCATACGCTGCAGGCAGCACGTTATACGCATTTTCCTCTGACGGATGTTACCCAGCTGGAATCACCCCACATCCTGCTGGCGTCACTGGCGGATCAACCATGGAAGATCAAATCAGATCATGGCCGGTTGCTTTCGCGGTCACAGTTCCGTGAACAGGTCGTTGAACTGTGGGACGATGTTGTGGCCGTCGGAGAACGTGCAGACGGCAAATTCGTGAATATTCAGACCCAGAGCCTGACGGTTTATCCGGAACGAGAATTCGCCGAAACCAGCGACAGGGTCCTGGTAGAAGACAGCATGGGCACCACGACAGCATCCGGCATGAAGGCTTTTTTCAAGACAGGTGAGTTCATTTTCGAGGGTTCAGAATCTGACCGGGTGAACACCATCTACAAACCAGACCAGCAATAGGACTTGCTCTGCCTCCTGGTGTACTATCGACACACGTTCACCAGACCACCCTCCATGTCACTCATTCGACTCCTGCTCAGCCTTCTGATTCTAAACCACGGCCAGGCCGTGGCGCTCAGCACCGATCGGGATCAGCCGTTTCTGGTCGAGGCTGAATCGGCCACCGTCAACGAGAAGTCCGGCACCACCGTCTACAGGGGAAACGTGACCGTCAACCAGGGCTCGATGAACATCAGCTCGGATGAAATCGAGATCATTACCAGCGAAGGTGTGGTGGTACAGATCATCGCACGAAGCGAAGCCGGGTCAGGACGTCTTGCCCGCCTCGAACAACAGCCCGATGGCGAACAACCTGTGTTCGCCAACGCCCGGACGATCAGCTACTTCATTTCCGAGGAACGCGTTCATCTAACGGGCAACGCCAAAGTGATTCAGGCCGGTGACGAATTTACCGGCGAGATGGTCTACTACGACGTCGCCAGCGGCATCGTGAACCTGACCAGTAGCGGCGAGCGTGACGATCGGATCAAGATCAGATACAACACGCGAAGCAACACGGCAAACCCAGGGTCGCCGGACCCATAGTGCACGTACTCAAAGCTGAACATCTCGCCAAGAGCTACCGGGGCAAGCAGGTCGTCAAGGACGTGAGTCTGTCCGTTGAAAGCGGCCAGGTGGCCGGGCTGCTGGGGCGAAACGGGGCCGGCAAGACAACCTGCTTTTATATGATCGTCGGCTCGATCTCCCACGACGCTGGCAGGGTGCTGATCAACGACGTCGATGTCACTGACAAACCCATGCATCAGCGGGCACGACGCGGTCTCGGTTACCTTCCCCAGGAGGCCTCGGTATTCCGAAAGCTTTCTGTCGCCGACAACCTGATGGCCATCCTCGAGACCCGCAAGCGCCTCACAAGGCAACAGCGCGCCGAGAAGCTTGAAACCCTGCTGGAGGAATTCCAGATCGGACACATCAGGGACTCACTTGGCATGTCCCTGTCCGGAGGCGAGCGACGCCGGGTAGAGATTGCCAGGGCGCTGGCCACCGAGCCAGCCTTTATCCTGCTGGACGAACCGTTTGCCGGCGTTGACCCCATCTCTGTACACGACATCAAGGGCATCATCTCGCAGCTCTCGAGCAAGGGCATTGGCGTTCTGATCACGGATCACAACGTCCGTGAAACACTGGACATCTGTGACCAGGCCTACATCGTCAACGATGGCTCGATTATCGCCGAGGGCGACACCGCCAATATCCTTTCGAATCAGTTGGTCAGACAGGTCTATCTGGGAGCAAACTTCCGGATGTAAACATCCCACTGGCTGCAGTATCATCCATTTCATGGCAATGAAACCGGCATTATCCCTGCGTCTGGGACAGCAACTGCGGATGACTCCGCAACTCCAGCAAGCTATTCGGCTGCTGCAGCTTTCTACCCTGGATCTCGAACTGGAGATCCAGGAGGCGCTCGATTCGAACCCGATGCTGGAAGAGATGGATGCTGAGGGCTCGGAGCAGGCTTCCGAAGCCGAAGGTCCCGATGCCGAGGATCGTGACGTCCGGGATGATCAGGACGGCTACGAAGGTGTCGAGGCGAGCAGCAGCGAGTCTGACAGCAGCCAGGATGATTCACCTGATGAGCCGGATACGCCCCCGCCGGACCCGGAACTTGACGGGGAAACCGTCAGGGACACCTCCGAGCAGGTCACGGATGAAACGATCGCCGACGAACTCCCTGTGGACAGCGTCTGGGACGATGTCTATGACGATGGGCTCACTTCAAGCTACCAGGGCAGTCAGGAGACAGACGACAGCTATTTCGACGATCGAAACGGCGACAGCGCTTCCATCGCTTCTCATCTCATGGAGCAGATCAACCTGCTGCGCCTCACAGAGGTAGATGAATACATCGCGATGGCCATCGTTGACGGTCTTGACGACGAGGGGATGCTGACGATCGACGTTGACGATGTCATTGAGGGCGCACCCGCTGAATGGGAAATCGAGGCCGCGGAAGTTGAAGCGGTATTGCATCTGATCCAGCACCTCGACCCCGTTGGGATCGCTGCACGGGACCTTCGGGAGTGTCTGCTCATACAACTGAAAAACCTGCCGGCAACAACGGCCTTGCGCAAAGAAGCCATCAGGGTGGTGGAACAGTTCATCCCGCAACTGGCGATCAGGGACTACGCGCAGATCGCCCGCAAGACCAGGCTCAAGGAGGCACAACTGAGGGAAGTGCTGGCATTGATCCTCTCGCTCAACCCAAGGCCAGGTTCCGACATAGCGGCCGATAGCACTGAATACATCGAGCCCGATGTCTTCGTCACGAGGCAGAAGGACCGCTGGGTCGTTGAACTGAATCCGAAATCAGCACCCCGCATCCGGGTGAATCCGGAATATGTTTCGTTGATCAAACGATCCGACAACAGCAAGGACAACGTTTACCTGAAGGACAACCTGCAGGAAGCAAAATGGTTCATCAAGAGCCTTCAGCAACGCAACGACACCCTGCTTCGGGTCGCCACCAAGATCGTCGAAATGCAGCGCGGCTTTTTCGAGTATGGCGAGCAGGGAATGAAGCCACTGGTGCTGCACGACATCGCCAGGGAGGTCGACCTACATGAATCAACGATCTCGCGGGTGACGTCCCAGAAGTACATGCATACACCGGCTGGCGTTTTTGAACTCAAGTACTTTTTCTCAAGCCATGTCAGCACCAATACTGGCGGCGAGGTTTCATCGACCGCAATTCGCTCACTGATCAAGCAACTGGTATCGGAGGAAAACCCGGGCAAACCACTGTCCGACAGCAAGATTGTCGCCTTGCTGTCCAAACAGGGCATCAAGGTGGCGCGACGAACCATCGCCAAGTATCGGGAATCACTCAATATCCCGCCGTCCAATGAGCGGAAACAACTCATATGACCTGCCCGATAGCGAACCTATCTGGTGATCACGAGTCCAACTCATAGAAGTAGACCAAGAGAGGTAATCATGCAAATCAGCGTCAGCGGCCATCACCTGGAAGTCACGGATGCGCTCAGGAATTATGTGGAAACCAAGCTTGACCGGCTTGAAAGGCACTTCGACAAGATCACCCACATCAACGTCATCCTGAGTGTCGAGAAGCTACGCCAGAAAGCGGAAGCGACCATTCGTATCAGCGGAGGCGAAGTCTTTGCCGACGCAGCCCATGACGACCTATATGCCGCCATCGACCTGATGACTGACAAACTCGACCGCCAACTGATCAAGGCCAAAGAGAAGATCAAAGATCACAAACAGCGCGTGCCCAGGATCTGAAAGGCTACTGAAAAGCAGGCCCTCATCAAGTACTGTTCTATGGCGCGGCCCCGAGGCTTTCCAGCACGACAACTGCGAGCCTGAAACAGGCACGCTCCGGGCTTTCATGTCAGTTCTGTAGAGTGCAGCATCCGGCGACCCGGAGCTACGTTTTGTTTCAGTGGTTGTTGCTATAATTGATCCCTTTACCGCGGTACGAACCAACATGGATATTGAGTCGATCTTGTCTCCGGAACACACGTTCTGCAATGTGGAAGCCACAAGCAAGAAGCGTGCAATCGAAATCGCTGCCGAACTACTGTCGCGAAACAGCGGATTTACGTCTGATGAAGCCTACCGGGGCTTGATCGCTCGGGAAAAGCTCGGCCCGACAGCACTTGGCAATGGCATCGCCCTGCCCCACTGCCGGCTTGAACACTGTGCCAGCACGGTCTGTGGGGTCTTCCGGCTGGCACAGCCGATTGATTTTGAAGCCATCGACGACGAGCCGGTCAGCCTCATGTTCGTTCTGCTGTTTCCCCACGATGAAGAGGAAGATCACCTTCGAACGCTCGCCATGCTGGCCCGGCGATTCGAGTCGCCGGACTACCGGGCACACTTGCTTGAGGCCAGTAACGATACCGAACTCTATCGGATGGCACTGCTTGACCCCGGCGTCGAATCCAGCCGCCACGCCCTGTAGAGCGAATCAGTCCCAATGCTCTCTCTTATTGTTATCAGCGGAAGATCAGGGTCCGGCAAGAGCACGGCGCTGCACGTGCTTGAGGACATGGGATTTTATTGCATCGACAACCTACCGGTAACGCTCCTGCCGCCACTGATCGAACGGCTCGCCGAGAGGCCGGGGATGAGCGATCCAATTCGGAATGTGGCCGTGAGCATTGATGCTCGCAACATCGCCGAGGACCTTTCCGGTTTCCCGGAGGTCATTGGGCAGATCGACCGTGACGCGGTCCGAACCAGGGTCGTCTACCTCGATGCGGCAAGGGGCACACTGGTGAAACGATTCAGTGAAACCCGCCGCAAGCACCCCCTGAGCGACAAGCAGCACAACCTGCAGGAGTCTTTGGACCTTGAGAGCAGGCTGTTGATGCCGATTTCTGATCTGGCAGACCTGATGGTCGATACCACCTCGCTTTCGATGCACGAACTGAGAGACGTGATTCGTACCAGAGTCGCCAGCGTCAACCACGGGTTTGCGCTGCTATTTCTGTCTTTTGCCTACAAGAACGGTGTCCCCGTGGATGCCGACATCGTGTTCGACGTTCGCTGCCTGCCGAACCCGCACTGGAAGCCCGGATTGCGAAACATGACCGGTCTGGATGAGCCCGTACAGGCCTTCCTGCAGGACCAGCCGGACTGCCAGGCCATGTATCAGGATATCTGTTCGTGGTTGTCTCGCTGGCTCCCCAGATTTGAGGCCAACAACAGGAGTTATATGACCGTAGCCATAGGCTGTACCGGCGGCCAGCATCGCTCGGTGTTTCTTGCTGACAGGCTCTACAGGCACTTTTCAGCAGACTGGCAAAATGTGCAGATCCGGCATCGCGAACTCATATATGGAATGGAAAAGAGCGTCGGCGATGCAAACTGAGGACGTGACGATCATCAATCGCCTGGGGCTGCATGCCCGTGCCGCCTCGGTTTTCGTCAAGAAATCCGCTCAGTTCGCCTCCACCGTCACAGTCATCAAGGGTGACCGAAAGGCCAACGGCAAGAGCATCATGTCAATGCTGATGCTTGAGGCCGCCAAGGGTACAACCATCCAGCTGGCCACCGCAGGCGACGACGAAGTGCAAGCCCTCGAGGCTCTGGTCGCACTGGTCCGAGATCGCTTCGGCGAGGACGAGTGATGGTGAACGGCCACCACGAGGATGACGCCGGAACCGAATCTGACGAGGCTCGCCCGAGCAAGTCCCAGGTCAAGCGCGACCTGCTGGTCCATCGAAAGACCGCCTGGCAACTGGTCGAACTGCCCTCTTCGCAAATCCCCGAATTACCAGATGCCGACATCCGTAACGCAGTCATTCAGGCGAGGGCCGCGACCAAAGGAAACGCCAGAAAGCGACTGATCCAGCACATCGCGAAGCTCATCCGAAGCGGCAAAGAGGAGGTCATCAGCGATTTTCTGGCCAGATTCGACAGCGCGAGCCGGACCCATCTGCTGCGCACCAGGACCCTGGAACGCTGGCGGACGGGCCTGATCGAAGGCAATCAGGTCACGTTCGACGAGATCGTCCTGGCGCATCCGACCTTCGACCGACAGCAGCTTCGCGTACTGGTGCGACAGGCCATGGCAGAATCCGAGCCGGCTGATGCCTATCGCAAATTATTCAGATTTCTCCGGGATCTGGACGAATCACCCTGAATTGCTTATCCCACGCGACGGAACAGATAGATCCCCACGGAAAAACAAAGGGCGATCGGCAGCAGCGTGGCGATGATGGGCGAGAAACCAAAAACCAGGCTGGCAGGTGACAGGAGTGTTTCCACAAAGCGGAACAGGATTCCGATGATGAGCCCGGTCACCACCCGCATGCCCATCGTGGTACTGCGCAATGGCCCGAGCACGACCGAAATACCCACCAGCACCAGGCCGATGGTCGCGAGCGGCTGAAACACCTTGCCCCAGAAACCGAGTTCATATTTTCCACTGTTGAGCCCCTGTTCTTTCAGGTAGGCAATCTTGTCGGACAACTCGCCTATGGACATCTTGTCCGGCTGGACCAGAATCTCGGCGCTCAACAGTTTGGGCGTGATGGAAGAATCCCAACGCAGACTGGTCAGGTGACTCGATGTCACCCGGTCATCGCTGAAGTCGGTCACGGTCACGTCTTCCAGCAGCCAGTAGGAGGTTCTGTCATCGCCCAGATCGTGATGAACGCCCCGCCTTGCGAACAACGTCCGCTGCAGTTCGCCTGCCTCATTGAAATCGTTATGGGTGATGCCATCAATCACACCATTCTGCGAAACGATGTCGAAATGCATGAAAACGTAGTTCTCCCGGTACCAGATGCCGGTTTCAGGCGTGATTGCGCTTAGATCATGCCGGGCCTTGATACGGTCCAGTCGCGCCAGACGCTCCATATCAGACAGCACGTACTCTCCAACGACGAGGCCAATGGCAATGAGCACCAACGCAGGCTTTAGCGCACTCCACGTGATCGACCAGGTGGAGATACCGGACGCTCGCATTACCACAATCTCACTTCTGCTGGCGAGTATACCGACACCGGTCAGGCAACCAATCAAGGCCGCATAGGGGATGGTTTCGTGGAACATCCTGGGCATGCTGTACAGAACGAATCGAAACACAGCGAACATGGTGAAGTCCTTACCCACGTCTTCTACCTGTTCGAGGAAGGTCAGGATCGTCATCATACCGAGCAGGCCAAGCACAGCCAGCATCAGCGACCCCGCCACGGTGGTGCCAATGTAGCGGTCGATCTGCTTCATCGCGCCTTCATCTGCATCATATTCAGGACGAAGGCGATCGCCAGAAAGACCCCATGCAACCACCACAGTCCTATCGCCTGGGGCAGGTTGCCCTGTTGCAGCGATGTCTTGGCAGCAGACAGCGAACCCAGATACAGGAAACAGAGCAGCATGCCTGGTATGAGTCTCGTAAACCTGCCCTGTCTGGGATTGGTTCGGGACAGTGGCAGAGCCAGCAATGCAATCACCGGAATCATCAGCACCATCGAGACCCGCCACTGCAACTCACCGACCAGTTCCGGGTCATCCGAGTTCAGCAACTCCAGAGTGGAAACGGCGGTAGTGCGCACCTCACGATAACGGGCGGTTTCCCTGGCAATCATCTGGCCATATTCACCGAATTCGATGATCTGATAACTTTGCTCACCGGGCATGCCGCTGTAACGGATGCCATTATTCAGCACCAGAAAGCGATTGCCCAGCCCGTCTGGTCGCGTATCACCGGACTCTGCCACCACCATGTCGACATCCTTCGGACCCGCAGTCGTCGCAAGATTGGATTCACTCATAAATACGTGGCGAAGGGTGCCATCATCACCGATCTGTTCGGTGTAGGTCACGCGGCGTCCAGACCGAATCATCTGAAAACGCCCGGGCGCCAGTGTGTCAAACTCGGTACTCTGTTGCTGTCCGTCAAGCAGCAGCTCAACCTGGCGCTCGCCAGTCGGGGCCAGCCACAAGGAAACCGTCAGCGTAGCCACCATGACGATCGTTGACAGACCCAGCGATATACTAATGAGACGCGACGGGCCGATCCCGCAGCTTTCGAGTATCACCATTTCGCTGTCCGCGTACATGCGGCCATAGGCCAGCATCAATCCAAGAAAAAAGCTGACGGGAATGATGGGCTCCAGAAAGGTCGGCAACCGGAAAGCCATAATCATGAACAAGACGTCTTTCGACAGGACACCTGAAGCGGCCTGGTTCAGGTAGGCGCCAAATCGCCAGCCCATGGAGATGACCAGCACCACTGCAGCGACAGATACCATCGCGGCAAGCACTTCACGGGCAAAATACCTGCTCAGGATCATCGGCTCAGACTGCGACTAGCTCGTGCCGCATGTTACGGCCCACAATCCGGGAGCGCAAATTGACGTCACTATTCTTCGGGCCCGGCGGCGGGAGGCGTTTGCTCGTCCGCCAGCGCATTCGGCGCCATGTCTGCGTCCGAATTGGCCCGGGGCCGCTCTGCCTGTGGTGACTCAGGCATCACATGCGGCGTCTGTTCCGCCTCATCCACGGTCGACTCGTCAGGAGGCGATTCACGAACCGAATCATTAAAGATCGACACAAATTCGATCTTCGGTTCCTCGACCGTCCCCGTGACCCGGTACTTGGTGCTGGTCATCTGGTCAATCTGCGACCCGAAGACCTTCTGGGCGATCATTACACCAGCGCCCACCAGCGGACCGGTCGCAATGGCGCTGTATGCCGCATACCAGGGCAGGTTCTGAGTCACCGGAAGTGTGACGATCATGTCGTTATCGAGCGTCTCCTGAATGAGATCCACGGTACCTCCCACCTTGAACGTTCCCGACGACCCTTCGATGACGATCTGCTCCTGGACACTGACAGTTCCTCCATCGAACGCCACCACGCCCCGCATGTCATTGAAGCTCCAGCCTTTCTGCACCACGTCGCTGAAATCGAACCGAAATCGTCGGGCGATTTGTGCGAAGTCAAAGATGCCCAACAGTTTGAGCGCGCTGGCCGACTCGGCCTGAACGAAGCGCCCCTTGCCGGTTTCAATCCTGAGTTCGCCGGAAACCACCCCGATGTCGACCGCGGCCGGCGAACCCGGCCATCTGAAATCAACCTCCATCAGGAAGTCCTCACCGACGATGCTGGAGGCATACCCCCATTGTTTCAGGGCAAGTGCCAGGTCGGGAATCGCCACCTTGCCTCGAAACCTGGACCGGGGTGCATCGGTCAGATACCAATCCACCCGAGCATCAGGCTCGATGACCAGACCTCGCGTGCGAGCATTGATATTCTCGAGGATGGCCCCTTCCCGGGTCGGCACAAGATCAAATGCCCAGGTGCCATACTGCTCTTCGCCGAAGGACAGCTCATCTGTTGAAAAACCCACCGGGCCGAGGTCTCGCGGATCAAAGTCGGCCATGAAGTCCGCACCAGACGCCTCGCCAGCTTCAGGCCCGGCGGGAAAACGAATGTACTCAAGGGAAATGTCCAGAGGGGCTCGGTCTTCGTCCGAGACTTCAATCTGCCCGGCAATGAGATCGTTCTTCAGATCGACGATCCACGAAGATTCGCCACGGGTGATGACGGTACGGGCATCAGTGAGCGCCAGGGAATACAAGTCAAGCAGGCCAATATCGAGGGATATGGCATCGACCCGACGGGCGAATTCTGTTTCGAGAGGAGCCTCGGAGATCTGGTCCATCTCGGCAAGGAATTGCTCCCATGCGGCATAGTCGACGTGCTCCAGAGCACCAGTGACCCGCACCGAATCATAGTTCCAGCCGTCCGGAGCCGGGCCACTGCCAACGTGCAGGAAGCCGCCCTGGACGATCTCGTCCTGCACTTCCAGAGAGCCCTGCAGATCACCCATTCGAAGATCGATTCGGTGGCCCGGCTCAAGAAACTCCTGTCGATAGTACAGTAAACGCTGCTCATCAGCCGTCTTGCCAAACGACCCAGGAAACCCGAGCGCGACGCCCAGCAGGTCAGACGTGGCCTGAACGTAGCTCCTGGCTCCCGCGATGCCAAACGGTATGTGAACCGATGCCTTGTACTCGCCAAGGCCGCTCACCCGGGCCAGCAAATGCTGGTTCGACCATACGTAGAGGTCTGAGGCGGCAACCGCTCCGGCCATGTTCACCACGATCTGGCCGGTGTCCCCCTGAACGTCACTACCAATAAAGCCAGTGAATGGCTCACCAAACAGGGTGCCACTCAGCCCTTCTGCGGTCAGGCCGGTGTCGGTCTCATAGCGGATGCTGCCGTCAAGACCGGCAGCATGCAGATCGTAGTCATTGAACGACAGCTCGTTCCCGGCAAGGGTTACCGTCACGTCGCTCTGATTCCTGACCGTAGACGCCCGCCCCAGCGGCACGGTCAGTTCAAGCCCGGCTGAGACCTCACCCGAACCCACCCAGTATTCGGCTGCGTTGGAGATCTGCGCGGCAATGGGCGTGTCCTTAAGGACTCTGATACCGTCAGCGAGTGGCCCGCGGGCCCGGGAGGTGATGTAAAGCGCCTCGGCGGGCCCATCATCAGGCGTGGGGACCCACACAGTCACATCACTGAGCGCGGTATCAAACATCCTGCCGGTGGCGCCCTCACTCTCTGCGCCCCGATAATCCACATCCACCCGTGCCGAGACCTGTTCAACGGACGGCCAGTCTGGATGATACGCAAGGGTCACATCAGACACCTTGAAGTAGGTATCGAAGGTCTTTTCGGTCTTCGGCGCGGTCTTGGCCAGCGAACCATGGAACAACAGCCCTGTTTCCTCCGTCCGGCCACGTAGCAGCGAGTCATTCAGCCACTGCCGAAGATCCGTTGGCAGCGTATTCGGCAAAAAGCGCCTGGCCTCCAGCAGCGAACCGTTCTGAACGCCAACCACAAGTCCCCAGTTACGACCAGCCTTGTCTGGCGTCATATTGACAACGAACTTTCCTGCACCAGTCAGTTCATCCTTGACCAGTTCGATCAGCGAACTGCTGATCTGCAGCAGATCGTCCTGGCGCCTGAAGTTGATTCGTCCTCTGGCAGAATCAAAGGGCCAGGGCTGACTGAACATCGGTTCAAACTGCATCACGAACTGCTCGTTGGTGACATCAATGAAGCCGTTTTCGGTGCCCATGGACAGCAGCCCGCTGAGTCGATCGATTGCCGGCAGCCCTCGGAATGCGTTGATCTCTACATTGACCATCTTGCCGACAGCGTGAACCTGCGGTTTGGCACCACTCAAGTCTGCGCTGATCAGCAGTGGTTCCAGCCATCCATCAGGCCTGATCGCACGGATGGCTTCAGACAGATCAGGCACACCCCACTCGTCGGCACTATGGAGAACGGAGGCCACCCCCCCGAGGGGTACAGTGGGCACTTCGACGGCAACCTTCAGGGTGCTGTCAGTTCTCGACACGGCAACATCAACATCTTCCAGCATCAACATCGCCTCTCCGGAGTGGACCTCAACCTGCCCGGCTCGCAGATACCCGCCTGCTCTGTCTCCGGCGAATGAGACCTCGGTGACAAGCTGATGGGAATAGCGCCTGGTACGACCGGCGAGCCCGATTTTCCCCGACCCACTGAATCCATCGGCACTGACCTCAAGCCAGAGCATCAGTTCGGCGGCAGCAGATGAAAGTGGCGAAAGCGGTGCTGGCATGGCGATGAAGTCCAACAAATCAACCGGTGACACGCCCACAAAACAGCTGCAGTGAAAATCGGATGCCCTGAAGTCGCCACGATAGTCACCAACGGCGGAAATCTCCGTTCGCTGCCCGTCGCGAACCCGAGATGCCGTCAAGGTAAGATCAAAGGTCTTGTCACGCCCCCCGGCAATCACCTGAAGGGGTCTGTCCGGCAGACTCGATAGCTGATAGTGAGCCCGCTGGCTGACCACATCAATCGCCATCCCCGAGATGCTCACGGCGTCGAGCCAGGGCAATGAATCCAACAGGCCGTCCAGACTCAATGGCTTTCCTGATGGGACCAGGCCCTGAATCTGCCAGGTACCGTCTGGGGCCTCCGTCAGGGAAAATGAGATACCGTTCACGGTCAGACCGATGATCACCAGGTTGCGCTCCCAGAGGCTCTGCAAGGTGCCGACAACGAACGTCCCGTGATCCAGCCGGATTGCGTCAACCCCGCCACTTCCGATGACGAGACCAGTGGCGGTAATGTGTGGGTCCAGTCTGTGCCACTGGCCGGAGAGGGCGTCCGCCCGAATCGACAGCGACATGCGTTGCCCAACCGCACGCAGCAGTGGTTCCCTGAACTCATCAAGATTGGCCAGAACCATTCGACCAACGCTGATGTAGAGCGCCGCCACAATCAGCAGAATCAACACGCAAAGCTGACTGCCACGAACGATTTGCCTGAACCAGTGCATCAATCAGTCGTGAATCATAGCGACGACGTCGAACTGTTCCTGACTGTAGCTCGGCTCAACCTGTAATCTGATCTCCGCTCCCATCGTGTCTGAAAGTTCGGCCACACAGGGGGCTTCCTCGTCCAGAAGGCGATCTATGACCCCCTGGGATGCCATGATGAGGCAGTGGCCTTCCTTCCATCGAAGTGCCCTGCGCTGTATCTCCTTGAATATCTCGAGACATACGGACTCTGCGGTCTTGACGTAGCCGCGGCCATTGCAATATTCACACGGCTCGCACACCATCCGTAGAAGGCTCTCATGGGTCCGCTTGCGGGTCATCTCAACCAGGCCCAACTCCGAGATTCGAGTGACTTTCCACTTCACGCGATCTGACTGCTGACCCTTTTCGAGTGACCTCAGTACCTGACGCTTGTGCTCTTCATCCACCATGTCGATGAAGTCAATGATGACAATGCCCCCAATGCTCCGAAGCCTGAGCTGACGTGGAATGACGGCGGCAGCCTCGAGATTGGTCCTGTAGATCGTCTCCTCCAGGTCCCGGCGACCAACAAACGCACCGGTGTTCACATCCACGGTCGTCATTGCCTCTGTCTGATCGATGATCAGATAGCCCCCGGACCGCAAGTCAACCCGGCGGTCCAGGGCCGCGTCGATCTGATCCTCCAGGTTGTGTTCGTCAAACAGCGGCGTCTCGTTTGCCGCCAGTTCCAACCGCGGAGCACAGTCGGGGATGAAGTCATCAATGAACTGATGCAGGGTCTTGAAGGTGGCGTGCCTGTCCACCCGGATGCGGCGGGTTTCACCATTGATGATGTCCCGCATGATTCGCAACGGCAGCGGCAGATCCTCATACAGCATCGAAGGTGCCTGGACCTGACCTGACTCAGCCAGGACCCTCGCCCATCGACCCCGCAGGGCCGCTGCATCACGTCCGATCCCTTCCGGGTCCACATCCTCGGCAGCCGTGCGCACGATAAACCCGTCTCCTGATTCCTCGGACTGAATGGCCAGCAGAATGTCCTTCAGACGTTCGCGCTCAGGGTCGCTCTCGATGCGCTGGGAGATCCCTATATGGTGGGTATTTGGCAAGTACACGAGATAACGGGACGCCAGAGACAGATTGGTCGTAATGCGCGCCCCCTTGGTACCAATCGGTTCCTTGGTGACCTGAACCAGTAGTTCCTGACCATCATGCAGCACTTCGGCGATCGTCGGAGTGGCATCATCCGGGCTTCGGCTGTGACTGTCCACAAGGTCGCTGATATGGATAAATGCAGTGCGCTCCTGTCCAATGTCCACAAAGGCACTCTGCATCCCCGGCAGAATCCGGATCACCCGGCCCTTGTAGATATTACCCACCGTCCCGGGCGTGTGGCTGCGTTCAATGAAGATTTCCTGCAGCAGACCCTGTTCGACGACGGCAACACGGCTTTCGTGCTGGGTAACATTGATGATAATTTCTTCACTCATTTGGCTGCTTCCGCCTGGTTGGCCATTTCAGGATTGTCATCCCATCCTGGCCCATCACATCTTCGGTCCATAACAGGTCCATATCATAGTTGGCCGCGTCAAAAAGTTGGCTCGTCAGTCACGCGCTGACCGACATCGAGGCAATCGATACCGAATCCGGTGAGTGCCTGTGCCGTTTCCATCAGCGGCAGGCCCACGACGTTGCTGTAACTGCCATCAATCCGGGACACAAAAACAGCCCCTCGACCCTGAATACCATAGCCCCCTGCCTTATCGAACGGCTCACCAGAGACACAGTACTTTCTGATCTCCTCCTTACTTAGTGTGCGAAACTCCACTTTCGTTTCCACAGCAAAATTGGTTTGTTCGTTTCCACGGACGAGGGCGACTCCGGTCATCACCCTGTGGACCCGACCAGACAGTGCCGCGAGCATCTCCATGGCAGCTGCCGGATCGCCGGGTTTGCCAAGGATTTTCTCGTCCAGCAGTACCACTGTATCGGCTGCCAGCACAATCCGGTCCCGCAGGTCTGCGAGCCGGTCGGAATTTGCCTTGGCAAGCGACAGGCGTCGCACAAAGGTAACCGGCGACTCACCGGCAAGGTGAGCTTCGTTAACGGCGGGTGCACGTACCGCAAAATGAAGGCCAAGCTGCCGCAGCAACGCCGCCCTTCTCGGCGATGTCGACGCCAGTACAAGGCCGGTCATGACTGTCGACCATAGACGACCAGATCAAACATCCTTTACCTCTCGACGTGATCTGGATAGATTGCGGGTGATGATCAGACGTCAGGTGACATGAAACGTCCGACGCAGGAATCGCAACAGCAGGAACACCCATGGCCATACAAGGGCGCTCATCAACGAAGGCAGCAAATACCACAGCGTCCAGTCCGCCACCCCCGCAATGTTCTCTATCCAGAAGTTAATAAGCTGATTCAGTCCAACGATCGCGAACACCACCAGGCTCTGCTGCCAGATAGCGAACATTCGCAACCGCTGATAAAGAGAATAGGTCACATAGGCCATGAGGATGTAGGCAATAGCGTGCTGCCCCAGCAGACTGCCCATCAGAACATCCATCATCAAACCGACCATCCAGGCCGCCACGATTCCAATTCGTTGTGGCAGCGCGATGATCCAGTAAATGAGTACGAGCGGAACCCATTCGGGACGCAGATAACCCAGTTCATCAGGGACAAATTCAGGAAGGCTGACGATCGCCAGGACCATGGACACAAAAATGGTCCCAAACAGGATCCACGACCCACCTGCTTTTGTGTCAGCCACCGCTTCCATCCGAGCCCTCTCCCCGTCGGCCAGCAAGCCGTCTTTCTTCGGTAAAAACCAGCAAAACATGCCGGCTTCGATCAAGCAGTGCACTGGGCATCGCTTCCACGATGGCGAACGGTCTGTCTGATTTGTGCTCGACTCTTTCTACCACACCGACTGGATAGCCCACCGGGAAGCGTCCACCCAGACCCGAACTGATGAGCAGGTCCCCCACCCGGATATCGGCGGTATTCTGGACGTGCATCAACCTGAGCCTGTTGGTGGCACCGGTACCCTGGGCAATAAGCCTGAGATTACTCCGGGCGACCTGTACGGGGACTGAATGGGTGTGATCGCTGATCAGCAGCACTCTTGCATTGTAGCGGCTGGTGGCAATGACCTGCCCCATCAGTCCCTGGGCATCCAATAGAGGCTGGCCGACGAAGACACCATCACGGGTTCCCTTGTCGATAATGACTTCATGTCTGTCCGGGTCCGGATCAACACCCACGAGTTCGGCCACGATGACGTTGTCCTGCAACTTCGCGGCCGAGCCGAGCAGATCTCTCAGCCGATTATTCTCTGAGGTCAATGCAGCCATCTTTTCAGTTCTTGCCCGGAGCATCAGCAGCTCACTTTCAAGTTCGCTGATCCGGCTGCGCATGCTGTCCCTGGAACTCAGCACGTCGCCGATGCCACGGGCACTGCGGGAAGGCAGATCTGCAACCATAACGACAGGCGTTGCGACAACAGACAGACCCGCTCTCACCTCCTCAAGCAAACCTGAGAAATGGTCAACCGCGGTCAGCACCAGTGACACGGCTGCAAGACCGAGCACCTTGTAACCGACTGTGGATTCTTCAAGGAACAGTGATTTGATAGCTCTATTCCCTAGTTGTTGTCTGTGTTACTGCCTGTGTTGCTGTTGAATCTGAAGGCCATGGCGCTGATTGACAGGATGTCTGTGTGCTTGACTGCAGCGGCTCTACTGCAGAGACAGCAGTTCAGAATCCCCGCGTTCCTTCAGAATCTCCAGAACCTTGCCACCACCCCTGGCAACGCAGGTCAATGGGTCTTCTGCAACGATCACCGGCAAGCCGGTCTCGTTCGCCAGCAACCGGTCGAGCTCGAGCAGCAGCGAGCCGCCACCAGTCAATACGAGCCCACACTCGGCAATGTCCGATGCGAGTTCCGGCGGCGTCTGTTCAAGTGCCGCCTTGACGGCCTGGACGATGACTGAAAGCGGGTCTTGCAGGGCTTCGAGAATCTCGTTGCTATTGAGCGTAAAACTGCGAGGCACGCCCTCGGCGAGGTTCCGGCCACGAACATCAATTTCCCTGACCTCATTTGAAGGAAATGCCATCCCGATTTCCTGCTTGATTCGCTCTGCCGTTGCATCACCGATCAGACTTCCCTGGGTCCTTCTGACATAGGCCGTAATCGCCTCGTCGAATCTGTCACCACCCACCCTGACCGACTGGGAATAGACAACGCCATTGAGTGAGATCACGGCGATTTCAGTGGTGCCTCCTCCTATATCAACGACCATTGTGCCAATCGCGTCGTGAACAGGAAGGCCGGCACCAATTGCGGCCGCCATCGGTTCTTCAATCAGAAATACATCCCTTGCACCGGCACTGACGACCGACTCTCTGATGGCGCGTCGTTCCACTTCAGTCGACTGACAGGGGACGCAGACGATGACCCGAGGCGACGGACGGATAAAACTGTTCTCATGGACCTTCTTGATGAAGTGCTGGAGCATCTTCTCAGTCACCTGAAAGTCCGCTATCACGCCGTCCTTGAGGGGCCTGATGGCCGTGATGTTGCCCGGTGTCCTGCCCAGCATTCGTTTGGCATCGATACCGACTGCAGCGACTGTCTTCTGATTATTGTTGGTACGAATGGCGACCACAGAGGGCTCATTGAGCACGATCCCCTGCTCTGCAACGTAGATCAATGTATTGGCAGTCCCAAGATCGATCGACAGATCGTTGGAGAACATCCCCCGTAGCTTCTTCAACATGATGCAAGCACTCGCGCAAAATCCGGCGCAGGCTCTAGCTCATGAAAGCGCAACATGCTCCCGCCTGACCTCAACTTTTAAGTTCAAAAACTCGCGTAACTGTATCATTTTCGGTGGATTTTATACAAGGCTCCCCAACAACTTCTTCATGGAGGCAAACCCGAAAACTCCAAGCTTATTGCAGATTTGAGCGAAGCTCATTAGGATTCACGGCCGGACCCGGAGGACAACATGGAGATTGGAGAAAAAACGGTCAGGAATATCGCCGAACTGGCGCAGCTGACATTCGATGAGTCACATCTCGCGACAATGCAGTCCAGCATGGGTGATATTCTGAACCTCGTCGAACAGATGCAGGAAGTAGATACCGATGGCGTGGAGCCCATGTCAAACCCGCTCGATGCCACACAGCGGTTGCGAGAGGATGTTGTGAGTGAGCCGGACCAGCGGGAAGTCTTTCAACGGCTGGCACCTGAGACCCTTGAAGGGTTGTATCTGGTGCCAAGGGTCATCGAATGACCTATGCCGAAACGGTGGCCGGACAGATCTCTGATCTCGCGGCCGGGAAATACAGCTCAGAAGAGCTAACCAGGCACTACCTGCAGCGAATCGAGGCGCTGAAGACCCTCAATTGCTATATCACGGTAACCTCTGAATCCGCCCTTGCAGCGGCCAGACGCGCAGACAGTGCACGTGCGGCAGGCCATTCGCTGCCACTGCTTGGCGTCCCGATTGCACACAAGGACATCTTCTGTACCCGCAATGAACTCACCACTGCCGGCAGCCGAATGCTGTACAACTTCGCGCCACCATACGATGCCATGGTCGTCGACAAGCTCGAAAAGGCCGGGGCGGTCATGCTGGGCAAGACCAACATGGACGAGTTCGCCATGGGTTCGAGCAACGAGAATTCATTCTACGGCCCGGTCCGCAATCCCTGGGATGTTACGAGGGTACCGGGAGGTTCATCCGGTGGCTCTGCCGCCGCTGTTGCGGCCGGTCTGTGCGCTGCTGCGACCGGTACGGACACCGGTGGCTCGATTCGCCAGCCCGCCGCCCTCTGCGGGATCACGGGCCTGAAGCCCACCTATGGCAGAGTATCCCGATGGGGCATGATCGCGTTTGCCTCGTCACTGGACCAGGCTGGACCCATGACGCAAACGGCCATGGATGCGGCGTTGATGCTCGGGATCATGGCCGGGGTTGACCCAAGGGACTCAACCAGCATCGACTCGCCGGTACCCGATTACGTCAGCAGCCTCGAAACACCTGTTTCCGGTATGACCATCGGCATTTGTGAGGATTTCATGGCCGAGGGCCTCGATACTGCGTCCGAGGTTCGGATTGCTGATGCGATCCGGGTGTTTGAGTCTCTGGGCGCGACCATAAAGCCGATTCGGCTTCCCCACGTTCGCTACTCCGTGCCCGCCTACTATGTCATTGCGCCGGCCGAGGCATCCGCCAATCTATCCCGCTATGACGGGGTTCGCTTCGGCTACCGGTGTAAGGACCCGGCCAGCCTCGAAGATCTGTACAAACGTTCCCGCAGTGAGGGAATAGGCCCAGAGGTGCAGCGGCGGATCATGGTGGGCGCGTTTACACTGTCGGCAGGGTTCTACGATGCCTACTACAGGAAGGCGCAGCAGGTTCGTCGGCTGATCAGCAATGACTTCAAGTCGGCATTCGACCAGGTCGACTTCCTGGTCGGCCCCACCTCGCCGCAACCCGCATTCAGGCTGGGTGAAAAAAGTGACGACCAGGTCTCCATGTATCTGCAGGATATCTATACCATTGGCGCAAGCCTTGCCGGTCTGCCAGCGCTGTCCATGCCCGTGGGACTGGCGGCCGGGCTGCCGGTGGGACTTCAACTCATTGGCCGCCATCTGGACGAGGCGAGGCTGCTTGGCGCTGCCCACCAGTTTCAGAGCAGGACCCACTGGCATGAGGCACGGCCAGAATTGGAGATATCGTGATGATGAGTGACTGGGAGGTCGTCATTGGCCTCGAAATTCACGCTCAACTCAATACACGGTCGAAGATTTTCTCCGGTGCCAGTACCCGTTTCGGGGCAGAGCCCAACTCACAGGCCTGTGCGATCGACCTTGGCTTTCCCGGCGTGCTGCCGGCGGTGAACCAGGCTGTGTACCCCAAGGCGGTCGCCTTCGGTCTGGGCATCGGCGCGAGCATCTCTCACGTGTCCGCTTTCGACCGCAAGAATTACTTCTATCCGGATCTCCCGAAGGGCTATCAGATCACCCAGATGGATCGTCCGATCGTGGTGGGCGGCAGCGTGGAGATACCCCTTGAAGACGGAACCAGCCGTGAGATCCGGATAACCCGGGCCCATCTGGAAGAGGATGCCGGGAAGTCATTGCACGAAGATTTCCACGGCTCGAGCGGCATTGATCTGAACCGCGCCGGAACACCACTGCTTGAAATCGTCTCTGAACCAGACCTGCGATCCGCCTCCGAGGCCGTGGCCTACGCCCGCTATATCCATCAACTCATCCGCTACCTTGACGTCTCGGACGGTGAAATGGCCGAGGGCTCCATGCGATGTGACGCCAACGTATCGCTACGCCGCGTCGGCAGCAGCGAACTCGGGACGCGAACAGAAACCAAGAACGTCAACTCCTTCCGGTTTCTCGAGCGTGCCATCGATCACGAGATTAGCCGTCAGCGCGGCATTCTCGAGTCCGGCGGAGTGATTCGTCAGGAAACCCGCCTGTATGATCCGGACCGCGATGAAACCCGCCCCATGCGGAGCAAGGAAACGGCCATGGACTATCGCTATTTTCCAGAGCCGGACCTGCTCCCCGTGGAAATCGACGACGCGTTTATCGAGGCCGTGCGCAACAGCATGCCGGAACTGCCAAGAGAAAAAGCCGCCCGATTTGAGGCCCAATACTCGATCGCGGCGGCCGACGCCCGGACGCTGTCCACCGATCCACTGCTGGCTGACTACTTTGAATCTGTCGCCGCACTCTGCGGCGACCCGGCAATGTCCGTCAACTGGGTCCGGGTGGAACTGCTTGCGAGACTGCGTCGCGACGGCATCGAGGTCCCGGCGCTGCCCGTGTCTCCGGAACAACTCGGGGCACTGCTGAAGCGGATCAAGGATCAGACCATCAGCGGCAAAGTGGCCAAGGACATCCTCGACGCACTATGGCGTGGCGAGACCGCATCCGTCGACGACTACATCAAGATCCACAGCCTCACCCAGGTGTCTGACGCCTCGTCCCTTGAGCCGCTGGTCGACAGAATCATTGCCGGGAACCCGAAACAGGCCGAGCAATACCGCGCGGGCAAGACCAAACTGCTCGGCTTCTTCGTGGGCCAGGTGATGAAGGAGTCTGGCGGCAAGGCCAATCCCCAGCAGGTCAACGAGATCGTTCGGTCGCGCCTGGGTTAGCGGTGCCGGGCAGCGGCTCGACCGGAAATCTTCTAAAATCGCGACAGAAATGCTTCGATGCGGGCGGCATTGGCACCGATGTCACTCTGCCCGACCCGGGAAACGGATCGAACGTCGATTCGTGAACCACCGTCCGCCGCAGTCACCCTGACGACCACATCGTCCTTGAAGCCAAACCAGAAAGTCGTCGCCGTTGCCTCAACGCGGCCCGCAGCCGTATCCGTGGACACGATCTCGAGCCCCATGTCCCGAAGCACGGACTCACTCCTCGCGATGGCGTCTGCCGGGGCGAGCGTGGACATCAACGGTTTAACAGCGGGATAGGCCGATGTCTGAAGTCTTGCCAGTTCGTCCGCCGGAAGCGCCGCGGAACCATAGTCGAGTGAGTTCATCGCATCGACCCGGAGTGCCACGACCGCATCAAAAGCAGGCGGGTCGTCCGTGTCCGTGGTGATGTCGTGAATGGGCGGAACGGATGCCGTCAGGTAGGGCAGCAGAATCAGAACCGGGACAATGCCCAGCAACAGCGACACCAGCAGGCCGTTTCTGTCCTGGGTTCGACTGTCACGGATGGCGAACAGGACCATCACCAGGGAAGCGACCGCCGTGATCGCGCCGCCCAGAACCGCCACAAGGACACTGGCAAACGATGGCATGAGCGGGATGAACCCGAACCGATAACCCAGTGGGCCCGATATGAGCACGACGATGAGTACAACTGCACTGACGATCAAAAGACGCGTTGATGTTCTGGATTCTTCCATGGAGCCCTCTGCTCTGGGTGGGTAAAACCATGTTCCATCAATCCATGCGTCTAAACAACCTTGATGTGCCAGGGCTCATAGCGGACGCCCAGCAGATTATGGAGCGGATAGCGCATGTCGATGTAACCCAGGTCGACCAGCCGTGAAAACTCGTCAGTTTCGGCAAAGTCTGCCGTGAAATTCCGGGCGCCAAAACCCACCTTGCCCACATCGAAATCACCCACGCCATGATAGGAATGACCGGGCGGCGCGAGACTGCGCGAGGCAAGTGACAGATTGCCCCGGGCGGCGATCGTCTTGGCGAGGAACAAATGGGTCTGTTTGACCACACCGCGGATGCCGGACGTCAGGATGATGCGGTCACCCAGATCCCGCTTGATCTTCAGGTATCGTGCCACTGCGTCACCACGAAACAGGAAATGGCCGGTGTAGGGGATCTTTCTGCGATCCCGTTCGGAGATCGAAGCCGTGATCCGGGAAGTGACCTTCTCCCCGAAAAAACCGTAGCGCCGCGCGTTGTCTGCAAACAGGGCGTCAAGAAAGGCCAGTTCCGAAGGCGGAAACGGTTCAACACTGGAATAGTCCCTGGCACATCGAAGGGTCTCATCGAAGCTGATCACATTGAAGTTACCGTGGCCTGCCACCGCCTGAACCCGCGACAGTCGTTCATATACGCTAACCAGCAGGCTCCTCTGGGCTGTCGGCAGGAAGACATCTTCGACGTGGTTGGTTTCGAACTGCGCCATCTTCGACAGATAGCGTTCGTTGCCTCGACTCCGATCGTCAAGCGTCGCCGGCTGATTCGCCTGCAGAGCCATCTCGTGGGGAGCCTTTGGCTGGTGAATCGGTCCGGCGGTTCGGGAAGCGTCGGGAGATTCGCCAGTTGTTGAGGGCGAAATCACACCGGTTGCCGACTCATCCGGGGTTTCTGCCTGATGGGTCAGCTCGGGCGTCTCTGGGGTAGGGGCTCTGAAAGATTCCAGAATCGCCGAGGCACTCGGCGCCGGGGTCACCATCTGCCTGATGTGTCGGGCCACATCTGTGGCGCCGATGGTCATATCATCCAGAGTGTCCGGAACGTCACGAGGGCCAACCAAAACGCCGGACCGAACCGCAACGTGCCCACTCATCGTGGCCACACTCATCGTTCCAAACAACCGAATGAAATCCCTGCGCTGCACGGTGTGAGCCCATGTCGCCTATTGTCCGGATAGTAACTGCTGCCCCCATGACATACCAGCACACTGACACCTTGTCCTGTGTACCGCCCTCACCAGCCGGTCCGGCGACGCCGGGTCAGCAGCCTGAATGTTGCGCTACCTCGAAAATTCAGCGAAAGTACCGCAGACATTGGCCATGGGAGATTGGGTTGTGAAGGTAAGGATTTTTCGGCAGCGCGTAACGCAGGTGCATGAAAGTGAGTTGGAAATCAACGAGTGGCTGAAGGAAGTAGGCGAAACCGTGGAAGTCAAGTTCATCGAGCAATCTGCGTACCTGACGGACAACTCCGAACGGGCCCAGCCAGGTTATATTGTCTCTGTCTGGTACGAGGAAAAGTAGCGCCACCAACCTGGCTCACCCGCTCGGCCAGTTACTGCCTGGCACGCCGGGCTGAGCCGGCCCGCTACGCTCGACGGTCGCTATAGACAAACAGGGAGGCAGCCATGAAGTTGAAGAGGCTGGCAACAACGATGCCCGTGACCAGCGCAAGAATTCGAAACTCATCAAAAAACCCAATGGTCGACGTCAGCGTCACATAGACTCCCCAGTTCAGCACAAAGCCAATGCCACTGGTCAGCATGAACTCAATCCACTGACGAGTGCGTGGTCTGCGGCGGCGGTCACCAAAGGTGGTCAGGCGGTTCAATGCCCAGTTCCAACTTACTGCAGGCCAGAAAGCCACCCCCCTGGCCACACGGTGGTCCAGCCCCACAAACTGCAGGACATAATAAAAGGCAATATCCACCACAAAACCGCTGGCCCCAACCGCGCCATAATGGATGAATTCGGCAAAGCCGCCATATCGATAGAGATATAGTCGGCGCAGGTGTCGCAGATACTTGAACTGCTGCCCCAGCGTCATCTTGCTCTCGCCAATCGTACGATCCCTGAACCCGATCGGCACCTCGACAATTTCCTGGAAACCACCTCTGACCATCAGTTCCAGTGCAATCTTGTAGCCAATCGGACGCAGCGCCGTGAGATCAGGAAGATCCCTGCGTCGGAGCGCGAAAAAACCAGTCATGGGGTCACGACTTGAGGTGAGGGGCGCGGCGAGCCAGGTAGCGGAGGCGGAGTTCAGGTAACGCCAGAAGCTCCACGCCCTGTCGAAACTGCCACCAGCCACGTATCGGCTGCCCAGAACCAGCCTTCCCTCGCCGGTCTGTAGCACTTCCAGCAACTCCGGGATCTTGTCGACCGGATGCGAAAGGTCTGCGTCCATGACCACAATATTGTCACCGGCGGCCTCCCTGAAACCATCGATAACGGACCTTGACAGGTCACGCTCCCTTCCTGCGGGTTGAATCAGTCGAACGGGATAGGCCTTCGACAGAACCTCGACCACGTCGACTGTCTCATCCGGTGACTGATCGTCCACCACCAGCAGTTCGTAATCAATGCCATGGTCACCCAGAATGATCCGGTGCACTTGCTCACACAGGCGTGGAAGGTTCTCTGCTTCACGATAGGTGGGGACAATAATGCTCAATGCGGGCACGGCACGTTCCTGAACTGCTGCAAATAGGCGGACTCAAAGCCGAAACGGTCAGCCAGCGCCCGGTGTCCGCAGATGCTGGTGTTCTCCGATGCCGGATAGAGGGCCAGGGATTGCTCGAAGTGTGAGAACGCCTCACCCGCGTCCGCGTCTTCGAGCCGCAATAGACGACCGTAGTACTCATGGAGGATCGCCCGGCTTTTGTTGGTCGCAACTTCAGGTATCTGCCGGGCTGCTTCGGCAGCCAGAGCGAGCAACATGGCCCGGTTTCCGGGGTGAACACGACCCTTGCGAATCATGGTTTCCAACGTCACAAGCTTTCCCTGAAATGTTTGCTGCAACGCCATCGTTCGTTCCATCACCCATGCCTCTGGCGTCGGGGAGGCAGTGGCCAACTCGAAATAGGCCCGCGAGAATCTGATCAACAGATTAAAGGCATGATAGCGCTCATGTGGGTCAGTCAGCAGGTCCTCGCTGTTCAGCAGCAGGAGATACTGGACGAACTGATCCATATCTTGACTGATCAGGACCAGAGGATCGTTTTCGGATCGGAGCAGATAGAACCCGCCCCGGTCGGTGACCGGCGTCAGACGCGTGTCAATGGTGGCCACGGGCCGGGAGCTGGACTCGATCAGCCGTGCCAACGTCGACTGCTTGTGCTCATCAGACGCAAATGGCGATGTCAGTCGGTTGTCAAACACCAGGGCCTCCCATTCCCGGAGCTCAATGTCACTCCTCGCCCCCTCAACCAGGACCAGATAGCCGAATACCGAGGTCTCGAAATCACCATGGACGAACAGAATCGAATCTGCGGGCAAGTCCCTCAACACTGCCCGGGCATAGTGGTCCACGAAGGTATCGACGCTCCGATCATTTCCGGGGAAGTTGCCCACAGCAACCAGCAACAGCACGATCACACGGCTCGCGGGCGTTACCCATTTCCCGGACCGGTCGCCCGCCCATTGACTGAGCCGGATGAGCCCGAGCCCGAAACAGAAAGTCACCGCAAGATACGCGATGATCGGATAGGGCTTGAAGATCGCTCGCGAGAAGAACTGGTAGTCAAAGTTGATTTGCGCCAGCAGGACAAACGTGCCGCCAAGGTACATGAGCAATAGAGCCAGGCCGACAAGGGGCCTGGTGCGGCCCCACAGCCAGGCACCGAACAGAACAATGGGCAGCGTCCAGGACCCCAGTTGGCGAGCCGACTCAATCAGGAGCCAGCCGGCAAACGACAGTTTATCCGCCATGCCTGCCGCGACGTCGGCGTCAGCGTAGGTCTTGCGTCCTACATAGCCCAGGAAATCACGCACGGTATCAATGCCACCATACACCGCGATCACAGGATCTGCTGCAAAAAGCGTGAGATAGGGCGTCAGTCCCAGCACCAGGCTGCCCGTGGAAAAGAGCCAGAATTCCGGGCGCCGCAGTGCGGCCAGCAGCGTATCCATTCTTTGCCAGAGCAGCACCAGCAGCGCCGGCGTGGACAGCAGCATCAATGGCCAGTGATTACACAGCGCAAGGCCAAAGGTCAGACCCAGCAGGTAGAACGTGGCGAGCCGTCCCGACCTGACAAACTGGATGGCACACCACCAGCAGAGCACAAACATCAGGACTGCAAGGGAATAGACCTCAATGATGATCGCCTGGGACCAGAACGTGGCCGAAAGCCCATAGGCGATCGAGACAATCCAGGCAAACCAGCGTCCCTGATAGGCAAGCGCGATCTGATGGACCACCGCAACGGCCAGCGCCGCAAACAGTGCCGAAAGAAGGTTGCCTGCGAGGACACCCTGGTCAAAGAAACCCAGACCAACGAATGGCTGGCAGAGCTCCGTGAAAAGGGGGTAGCCCGGCGGATGGGAAATTCCGCCGAGATGACACACCATCTGAAAAAGGCCGGCGTCCTCAAGGGTGATTCCCGCCGGCAGCGTAAACCAGTATGCAACAAAACAGATCAGTGCCGCAGCGATGGGATGGAGCCAGTTTCGCACGTTCAGGGAAGTGACCAGGAACAAAGGCGACCAGTATAGCGCCCCTTGGGTCCATTGCACGGCGCGAGACTGTAGTCAGCCCATGGCCAGCCAGATATCTCCCGTGCGTTACATCAGTTCAGGCCGTCAGTTCAGCCGAATGACCTCGCGCAGACCAGTCAGAATGAGATCGGACACCACGATGTCGAACAGTTTTTCCCGGTTGAACAGGTGGGCGAACCCGCCCGTCCCGATCACCACGGGGCGCTCATTGGCAAACTCCTCCTCGGTAATCCGTGAAACCAGCTCCCGGACCATTCCGACATTAGACCAGTACAATCCTGCCTGGATGCTCTCGACAGTGGACCTGCCGATGGCGGTGGCTGGCGGGATGATTTCGACCGAAGGCAGTTGTGCGGTGCGTTCTTCCAGGGCCTCCATGGACAGGTTCACGCCGGGCACGATATTTCCGCCCAGGAATTCCCGCCTGGATGTAATGGCACACAACGTGGTGGCAGTTCCAAAATCGGCCACGATGATATTGCGGTTCGGATAGAGCTTTACCGCGCCCACGGCATCGGCGATCCTGTCTGCCCCAACCTCCCGCGGGTCGCGGTACAGGATTTTGAGGCCGGTCTTCACCCCGGGTCGAAGCACCAGCGGGTCTACTGAAAAATACTTCTGACAGGTGGCCCGCAAGGAGTACATCAGGTCCGGTACAACGCAGCAGATCGCCACCTGATCAATCGACCGGTAGTCGATCTCGTTCTCTCTTAGCACCGCACGAAAGAAGACGCCCAACTCATCCGATGAACTGCGAAGCTGTGAAGTCCGTCGAAACTGGAGTTTGAGACTGTCTGACTCAAACACGCCGCCAAAGATCTGGGTGTTCCCGACGTCAAGACAAAGAATCATTTGATTTCTCCAGCACCTGCCAGTGGAACATTGTCAATCAGCCTGACGGGTGGATTCCTGCCAATCGTCGCGGCCGCAAAACGCCGACCGTCGCGGCTGAGGATGTAGTCCACCTCGAACCCGCTGTCTTTGAGGCGGCCTGCAATCTCGTCATTATCAAGCTCGCTGCTGATCAATTGGTGGATCAAAGGGGCCTTTTCACGGGAACAGGCATCGAGATTCAGATTCCTGGAACTAAGCGCCAGACCATCGGATTCACGGACGATCGGACAGGGTACAATCTCGACATCCAGAAAGAACGTCTCCACCATGTCCGAGATCAGCCGGTATTGCTGGTAGTCCTTCTCACCAAAGTAGGCCCGTCGGGGCCGCACGATGTTGAGCAGCTTCATGACCACGGTCAGTACGCCCGTGAAATGACCCGCCCGGTGGGCACCACAGAGCTCGTGGCTGAATTGAGTCTCCTCGACCTGATACCGGTAGCCATCAGGATAGATTTGACTGTAGGTCGGGAGCAACAGCACATCGACCCCAAGTGACTCAAGCCGAGCCTTGTCCTCAACCAGAGTATCAGGATACGCAGCAAGGTCATCCGGGTTATTGAACTGCGTGGGGTTCACATAAATGCTCGCCACGGTGAGTTCACTCTCTGCAACGCTACGGGCAATCAGGGACTCGTGCCCTTTGTGCAATGCCCCCATCGTCGGGACGAATCCAATGTCGCCGGCCGGTCGATCGCTGATGTAGCCGGCAACCGAATCGACAATCCTCATCCGTACGTTTCCTCCAGGGCCGGGAACGAACGGGCCGTCACGTCCTCATGGTAGCCATCGATTGCACCTTTGACGAGCTGGTGAACATTGGCATAGCGGCGCAGGAATTTGGGCGAAAAGTCCGGATTTGCGCCCAGCAAATCATGCAGCACCAGCACCTGACCATCCGTATGGGGCCCCGCGCCGATTCCAATGGTCGGAACCTCCACAGCACGAGACACACAGTCTCCTAGCTTGTTAGGAATGCACTCCAGCACGATCGAAAAACAGCCAGCCTGCTCAAGGCGCCGGGCATCATTGATCAGGCGCTGGGCATCACCCTCGCTCTTGCCCTGAACTTTATGCCCACCAAGATTGTGGATGGACTGGGGCGTGAGGCCGATATGACCCATGACCGGAACACCAGCTTCCACAATATGGGCGATCAGATCTGCCTGGTGGGCGGCACCTTCGACCTTCACGGCGGTCGCGCCCGCCTGCATGAGTGCCTGAACTGCGTTCATCGCCGGTTCAAGCCCCTTACTGCAGGTCAGAAACGGCATGTCTGCAATGATGAACTTGTCGGTCGCACCCCGCGCCACTGCCGCCACGTGCATGGTCATCATGTCCAGCGTTGCGTGTACAGTGGAATCGAAGCCGTGCATGACCGTGGCCACTGAGTCCCCGACTAAAATACAGTCGATCTCCGACTGATTGAGGATTTTGGCACTCCAGAAGTCATAGCAGGTGACCATGGAAATCTTGCGGCCCTGCTGCTTGCGTTTGCGAAAAGTTTGCACAGTAATCATGTGTGTTCCCTCTTTGTCGCGAGGCACATGATCTCTGGATCAGGTATGGGGGTATGGCTACCCGGTTGACCGGCAGCACCGCTGGTGCTGCTTTAAGGTACCTGTCCAAAGGATCAAGTCCTGCCGTTTCATTCATTCATATTGTCAATATTGTTTGTCAATATTGTGATTGGCCCTCGTCACCCTCCACGTGGGATGGATGCGAGTGGGGCCGAGAATATGGGTTTTGAAGTCCGGCGTCAACGGTCCTGGATCAACGTTTCTGCCGGTTTAGGCCCTTGTCATAGTCCAGATATTCCACCCTGAGGGCCCGGGGGAGCGGTTCACGACGATACCGGTTGATATAATCGACCAGCTTTCCATCCGGGCCAAAGCCACCCGGCATGTCCTCAAAGTCTGATTCAAACCACTTGAAGATTTGCGACACCAGTAACGTGCTGCCCTGCCGCCTGACGTGATCCGGCGAGTTCACGAACTCCGCCATGGCCGCGTTCAACTGGACCTGCAGTTGATCACCCCCGTAGGGTTCGCGCCGCAGTCGGGGGCAACTGATGGAGGCGCAATTGATCGCAGCATGGATTCTCGGGTCGCGAAAACGGGCTCGAATGACGTCGTCCTCCAGCGACTTCAGGGTCATTGTTCTGCCATCAACGGACACCTTGCGCAGGGAAAAGAAGCGAAAACCCGAGATCAGTCCTCGCCAGACGCTGTCGATATCAGGGCCCCAGTCGAGTACACCTTCGAACACCAGTGCATTGTAGGCATTAATGTAATAAGCGAGCTGATGGTCGGTGGTAGGGAACCGCTCTGGCGTGATATCGGGACCGGCTACGCTGACCTGCGAAAGATACTGATCAAGCCCTGCCCTGTCAGTAGCAAGGCGGTGGTAGTCAACATCCCCTCGCTCATCTACATAGGCATGCAGCACCTTTCCCCATTGCTCGTGCGAGAACACATCCTGGTGCCGTGCATCCGCGGAAGGGACATCCCCGGATGCCCAGGCGTGGACGGACAGCAGTATCAGCGGCAGGCTCATCAGAAAGTTCATGTGCATTGGATGCCAGAATCCGGAATTTGTTACGTCGCGACTGTCCCCAACCGGATCAATTGGGGATCCGATTGGCGCGTCAATCGAATCAGGGGAGATCTTGAATTTCTGGAGGCGGATTCTATTTGAACGGCTATCAATCAATTTTGACAGGCACCCTCAAAACAGGAGGAACGATATGCACAGAAACCACCTCTTCGGCATTGGCATTGTTCTGGCCTTCCTGCTGGGCGCAGCAGCGATGTGGGGATACCTGGCCCAGCGGAGCGTCATCGCCGGCGATGCCTTCCTGAGCGACATGTTTGATGATCAATTCTTCCAGCGGTCCCGGTCACCGTTTGAGGAAATGGATCGCATCCATGAACGCATGAACAGGGCGTTTGGCAGTCATTCCAGCTTTCCGGACTTTGATCGCTGGTTCGACAATCACTACGGTGATTTCCCTCTGGCGGATATTCGATCAGAAGAGAACAGGGATTATCTGTTCTACGTCCTGGACATTGGAGGCAAGGACGTGGTCAACATTCAGGTCAAGACCGCTGAAGGCTACGTCTCAATCACCGCGGACCTCAAGGCCAGCAGCCAGTACATGTCGTCATCAACGAAGATTGATCAGAGATTCCCGATCCCGGCCAATGTTGATCCAGAATCCGTTCACATCGAGCAATCAGACGACGAAATCAGAGTGCGTTTCACCAAGATCAGGTAGCTCACAGCCCTGAGCGTGCCCGTCTCAGGCACGCCGTAGTCGTGCAGGAAAGTGCTCACGCGGGCACCTCGCATCAGTGAACTTCCAATGAAGGGAGTCCAGCCGATTCAAAAGCGTTACGATGGGCTCGGGAATGGATGGTCGGCGGCTGGTGCCGTAAAAAAGGGGAATGTCAATTTGGTGGGCCCACCAGGACTTGAACCTGGGACCAATGGATTCACTTTACCCGCGTCTTTCGCCGCGGAGCGGACTATATCACCACCCTCAACATAACCTGTTAGGGTGCGGGAAGCTCTTGCCTGTTATTAAGAACACTGAAAGTTCTCAGGTAGTCTCTGCACCTTCTGATGGTGTACCACCAGCTTGGCTCAAGGTTGCCAGCAGCCTCTTGGCTGTGGAGGTTCCCCTGAATTCATCCCGTTCATCTCACACCTTTCAGTGTGAGCGCACCATTGTTGATGAGTCCACTGCTCTAACCAACTGAGCTATAGGCCCTGCAACCCCGGATCATAGCGTAATCAGAGTTTCATTTCTCTATATTGAGCCCTATGAAGGGCTCATAAAGCTGCCCACTGGGTCCAGAGAAGCTCAATCAGCAGTCTTCAAAGACAGGAACAGTATTCCGCAGGCAGGACCTACGAGGTCTCGTCCAGAAAACTCTTCAAATGATCAGACCGGGTTGGATGGCGGAGTTTGCGCAGCGCCTTGGCCTCAATCTGCCGAATCCGCTCGCGTGTGACATCAAACTGCTTGCCGACTTCCTCGAGCGTATGATCAGTGTTCATATCGATACCGAAACGCATGCGCAGCACCTTGGCTTCACGTGCGGTCAGGCCGGAGAGCACTCCGCGGGTGGCCTCACGCAGCCCCTCGTCCGTTGCTGTGTCCACCGGCGAACCGACGTAGGCACTCTCGCCCAGACTGGAATCGGAGTCCAGAAAATCACCCAGATGGGAGTCCTCGTCATCGCCAATTGGCGTCTCCATGGAAATCGGATCCTTGGCGATCTTCAATACCCGGCGTACTTTTTCTTCCGGCATGTCCATTCGAATCCCCAGTTCTTCCGGCGTGGGCTCCCGGCCCATTTCCTGAAGCATCTGCCTTGAGATTCGGGACAGTTTGTTGATGGTCTCGATCATATGCACCGGGATCCGGATGGTACGGGCCTGGTCCGCAATGGAGCGCGTAATGGCCTGCCGGATCCACCAGGTGGCATAGGTCGAGAATTTGTAGCCGCGGCGATATTCAAATTTGTCCACCGCCTTCATCAGACCGATATTGCCTTCCTGAATCAGGTCCAGAAACTGCAGGCCGCGATTGGTATATTTCTTGGCAATGGATATGACCAGACGGAGATTCGCCTCGACCATGTCTTTTTTGGCGCGTCTCGCCTTGGCCTCACCGATAGACATGCGACGGTTGATGTCTTTGATTTCACTCACTTCGAGACCACTCACCTCGGCGGCCTGCTTGATCCGCTTCTGACTTCTGACGATCTCGTCCTCGAACTGCTTCAACCCGTCGAATCCTGCCTTGATCTGCTGCTGTACCCACTTGAGATCGGCTTCCTTACCAGTAAAGGTCTCAAGGAAGGTCTTGCGCGGCATCTTCGCCTTGCGCACACAGGTGTTCATGATGTGGCGTTCCTGGCGACGAATCTGCCCGTGTACGCCACGGGGGATCTCGACGATCATCTCATAGTGTTTCGGGACGAACTTGAAGAACTGGAACGCGTCCCCGAGGCTCTCGAGTTCCCCGGCAGCACGTTCTGATCCACGACCGTTGCGCTTGACCGAACGCATGGTCTTTTTCAGCTGTTTCCCGAGTGCTTCAAACCGGGTGGCTGCGAGTTCAGGATCAGGGCCCTTGTCCTCCTCTGCCTCATCCTCATCCTTTTCCTGACCTGGCACGACCTGTGCGGCCGGAGCGACATGTTCTGCAGGATCAAGAAAACCAATGATGACATCCAGCAGCTTGCCATCTTCTTCAAGGGAGGCCTGGTATATATCCAGAATGCTCTCTACAACACCGGGATACTGCGCCGCTGCATGAAGGACGTCACGAATCCCTTCTTCAATTCGCTTGGCGATGACGATCTCACCTTCACGGGTAAGCAGTTCGACGGTACCCATCTCACGCATGTACATCCGGACCGGGTCAGTGGTCCTGCCAGCTTCATTCTCAACCGCTACCAGCACTGCGGCAGCTTCTTCGGCCGCCAGTTCATCAGTAGAATCTGCCTCTACCAGCAGATCGTCACTCTCCGGTGCATGCTCGTGAACCGCAATGCCCATATCGTTGATCATGCCGATGATGTCTTCAATCTGATCCGGATCAGAGATCTCGTCCGGCAGATGATCGTTCACTTCCGAATAGGTCAGGTACCCCTGTTCCCGCCCCTTGGCGATGAGCTCCTTTAATCGTGATTCCTGCTGCGCTAATCCGCTAGACATACGACCTCTTGATGATGGCTATAGTGGCAATAGTAGAGAGACAGAGCCGGTCATTATAACGACAGCCCCTGAATCAATCCATACAAGTCACTGTTTTAGCACGATATTTACAGGCCAGAGTATGGAGGTTTCTCCAGAATCAGGGCCTTTTTTGGTGGAATTCACGAACCCTGGCACGCTCTTCCGGCGACAACGCGGACAACGGCCTCGCCAGCAACTCGGCCAACGCCCGGCGCCGCATCTGCTGGTCTCTTCTGGCCATTCTGCCGCGTACAATGGCCGAGAACTCATCGGAAAACTGAGCCACATTGAGCAGATGCTCCCGCTCTGCCAGCCGTTTCAGATAGCCGAATTCGGGTTTGCCGTGATAGCTCACCAGCAGTGAGACCGGCGACGTATTGTCCGTCTCGCGGATGATCTCGATCAGCGTCGACAATAGCCCAGCCTGACTGTCCTCCCGTAGCCGGTCGATTTCGTCCGGGCTGAGTTGCAGCGCGAGTTCCGGCTGGATCAGCAACATACTGATGGCATTCTCGATCTGATGGTCGACGCGAGGGCCCCCTGCGAGGGCTTCATTCCCGGCGGTGTCGATCTCTTCAGCCGAGGCGGGACGGGGCTCCCAGCCAGGTCTTTCGCGAGATGAGCGGGGTTCCGGTTTCGCGACGCTCATCAGCTCCTCCACGTCCAGACCGGTGCGCTCTGCCAGCGCCTTGATTATCAGCCTTTTGAATAGACTTTCTGGTATCTCGTGAATCAGTTTCATGGCCTGACGACTCATTGCCGCCTTGCCTTCCAGGGACGCCGGGTCGGTGTCCGCCTCAAGATGAGTAAACAGAAACTCGTCTAGCGTCTGTGCCTCCTCCAGCCGCTTCTCAAAGGCATCCTGACCATCCTTTCGGATCAGGCTGTCAGGGTCTTCGTCATCAGGAAGAAACAGAAAGGCAGCACTCCGTCCATCTTCAAGGAAGGGCAGCACGGTGACGAGTGCCTTCCACGCCGCACTGCGGCCGGGCGAGTCCCCGTCGAAACAGAACACTACCCTCGGGACCAGCCGGAACAGCCGTTCCATGTGATCGCCAGTGGTCGCAGTGCCGAGGGTGGCTACCGAGTAACTGATGCCATGCTGAGCCAGTGCCACGACATCCATGTAGCCTTCCACCACGACCAGACTGGTGAGCTTCGGTGTTCGTCGCCTGGCCTCATACAGCCCGTACAATTCACGTCCTTTGTGAAATACCGGCGTCTCGGGAGAATTGAGGTATTTGGGCTTACCATCACCAATGATTCGACCACCAAAGGCAATCGTGCGCCCGCGCAGGTCCCTGATGGGAAACATGATACGGTCCCGGAAACGATCATAGGACCTGTCCTCCTGTTCGTTGACAATCAGCATGCCCGATGCAATCAGCAGGTCCCGGTCGAAGTTGCTGGTCGCCAGCGCCTTGTCCAGATTGTCCCAGCCGGGGGGCGCAAACCCGAGACCGAAATCCCTGGCAATCTCCCCCGTCAGACCCCGCGCTTTCAGGTAGGATACTGCCCGGTCCCGTTGAGGGTGGCTTCGCAGTTGCTCCCGGTAGAAAACAGACGTCTGCTCCAGGATGTCATAGATCCCGCGGCGCTGCTCGTGAACTTCCTCCGGCACGCCACTGTCCTGCCTGGGTACTTCCATCCCGGCGCGCGCCGCAAGCGACTCTACCGCGGGAATGAAGTCCATGTGTTCGAACTCCATCAGAAATTTGAGAGCACTGCCGGAAGCCTGGCAGCCAAAGCAATAATAGAACTGCTTGTCCTGGCTCACCGAAAACGATGGGGACTTTTCATTGTGGAACGGACACAGCCCGGTATAGTCCTTGCCTGCTTTCTTAAGCGTCACCCGGGACTCGATGATCTCCACGATATCGGTGCGTGAGAGAAGTTCGTCGATAAACTCTGGGGGTATCACACCGATCTACGCGTGAGGGGGTCTAACGAAAGAATGGCACCCACCCGTTACAAGTGCAACCACCAGCCACTTTCATGGAGGTACTGTTTCTATGTCGAACAGGCCGGGAAACTTTCTTGCACGACTGCAGCGCGCCAACACGGGCACGCTCAGGGCTGTCATGGAAGTGTCGTTCTATGGCTGGCAATCCGGACGATTGCTTGCACGGCTACGGCGTGCCAACACGAAGGGAAGTGACAATAGAGGTGTCAGGACAGGCCGGCCTTGACCAGTGCGCCAACCTCACTCATGTCCGCACGCCCCTGAACCCTGGGCTTCAAGTTCCCCATCACCTTGCCCATGTCAGCCATGGACTCGGCACCGAGTTCTTTGATGGTGGCGGCAACCAGCTCTGCCAGTTCCGCCTGGCCCAACTGGGCCGGCAGGTACTCGGCGATGAGGTCGATCTCAAACTGTTCCTGGGCGACGAGGTCCGCCCTGCCCGCGCTCTCATACTGGGCCAGGGAGTCGCGGCGCTGCTTGGTCATCTTGTCCAGAATCGCCAGAACGCGGACATCATCCAGTTCGATACGTTCGTCAACTTCAACTTTCTTGAATTCTGACGAGATGAGCCGCAGCGCCGCGAGACGTTGTTTCTCGCGGGCACGCATGGCGGCCTTCACATCTTCGGAAATGCAGGTCTGGATCGGGGAAGTCATGGACTGGCGGGCGTAATGGACAGGAGTCTAGTAAAGGCGCTCCATGCGTCTGGATTCACGCTGAACTTTCTTCGCGTGGCGTTTGACAGCCGCAGCCGCCTTGCGCTTTCGAATAGAAGTAGGCTTCTCATAGAATTCACGCTTCCTGACCTCGGCGAGAATACCCGCCTTCTCACAGGATCGTTTGAAACGTCGCAGCGCAACGTCGAAAGGTTCATTTTCCTTAACTTTTACATAGGGCATGTATGGCGTTAGATCCAGCTTTCTAAAGGCTGCGCATTCTAGCGACAATCCAGTATCAATGCAAAGGGTGGTCGAACCGGATTCACATGGGAAAAATCAGCCAGATCAGTAAGATACACTTCAATCGCAACATCAGGCATGTTTATGAAGGTATTGGGAATCGAAACGTCCTGCGACGAGACGGGCATCGCCATCTATGATTCCGATCAAGGACTACTGGCCGACCTGTTGTACTCCCAGGTGCCGCTGCACCAGCGCTTTGGAGGCGTGGTGCCTGAAATTGCCTCCAGGGATCACATACGTAAAACTTTGCCCATGATCCGGCAGGCGATGTCCCAGGCAGAATGCACCGCGAGTGATATCGACGGAATTGCCTATACCGCTGGCCCAGGCCTGGTGGGCGCCCTGCTGGTGGGCGCCAGCATTGCCAAATCCCTGGCACTCGCCTGGAATGTGCCTTCACTTGGTATACACCATATGGAGGGACATCTGCTGGCAGCCGGTCTCGGTGAGAGGCCGCCAGCCTACCCCTATGTCGCCCTGCTGGTGTCCGGCGGACATACTCAGTTGCTTGCCTGTCACGCTCAGGGAAGGTATGACCTGATCGGGGAGTCAGTCGACGATGCGGCGGGTGAAGCCTTCGACAAGGTCGCGAAGATGCTGGGTCTGGGCTACCCGGGCGGCCCTGAGATCTCGAAACTGGCAGGAGCCGGCAAGCCTGGCCGTTTTCGTTTTCCACGTCCGATGACCAATCGACCCGGCCTCGATTTCAGTTTCAGTGGCCTCAAGACCTATGTGATGAATCAGATCGCAGAGCTTGGCCCGCTGACGGAACAGGACCGGGCTGATATCGCGTTCGCATTTCAGGATGCCGTGGCCGACACCATCCGCATCAAGTGTACACGGGCGCTGGAGCAGACCGGTCTGGGCGATCTGGTCGTGGCCGGTGGTGTCTCGGCCAATACCGCGCTGCGGGAAATGCTGTCGGAAACCGCTGCACGCAGATTCTGGCGCCTGTTTTTTCCACCACTGGCCCTGTGCACGGACAACGGCGCCATGATTGCCTACGCAGGGTGGCATCGACTCCAGGCCGGGCAGCGTGAGGATCACAACATTCAGGTGCACCCGCGATGGCCGATGGTGGACCTGGCATGAGCAGCGTGAAAGCCACTGGCTTACCCCTGTCGGGGCTGCAGAGTGTGGGGGTGGAACTTCCATGAAGGACCAGGTTCTGATCGAGGGTCTTGGTGTCGAAACGACTATTGGTGTCTATGAGTGGGAGCGGAACATTAAACAACGTGTCATGCTGGACCTTCAGTTTGAAACCGATATCTCACCGGCTGCGGCTGAGGATGACCTGAAACTGGCGCTGGACTACGACGCAATCAGTCGGCGGGTGACTTCATTTGTCAGCGAAAGCCGCTTTCTGCTCATCGAATCCGTCGCTGAGAAGACTGCACAACTGATACTCGATGAGTTCGCTGTTCAATCCCTCAGGATCAAGGTGAGCAAGCCGGGCGCTATCGACAACGCCGATAACGTGGCCGTGCTGATTGAACGCACGAAAGGCTCCTGACTGACCGGCGGTAGACTCGAGCCTTGAGCTAAACGTCTAAACGCGGGTCCAGCAACGGACCTGTTACTCGCCACCAGACATCGAGGGCAACGCCTGGAAGCCTGGACGGAACTCGGATTCAGCCACCAGCTGCGATGTTTCAATACCACGATGACTCATCGAAGCAAGGTCGAGACGAAGCTCGTAGATTCTGAAAGTATCGAAGCCACCACTGACCCTGTCGCTGGACATGGTGATCTCAAAGTACATCGTGCCTTCATCATCAAACGCGAATGACTGGTCCTGGTCGTCAGGAAGCCTGATGCCCTGAGGGTTCTCGTCGTAGTTTTTCAGGTTCTGGAATGCCAGTTCGTCCACTTCCTCAACATCCTCATCGTCATCCCGCTGGGATGCCGCAGTGGACCGCGAACTGGATGAGGCACTGGTTTCACCAGCACTGGCGACGGCCGTCGAGGACTGCACCAGTGCCGCCTGGAATGCCGACACATCAAACTCTTCGATCACCGGAACGTCAGCGATGTCAACGTCCTCGCCTACCGCAACATTGGTGGCACCGTTCGCCGCGACCTGCAACTCATTCACGACATTTGCCGGGATGGTATTGAGGATGGCCGTGGCACCGATGTCATCGGAGAAGAAACGACCGTTCTCAAGGCCGTAGAAGATCCCGCCCGATGCCCTCTGGACGAAGTTCTGATCCGTACTGGTCGCCCCGACATCCGCCTGAGGTGCAAGAAAAGAAATCGCACCACCTCTGGCACGGATATCCTGGGTGCTCTCACCCTGGCCCAGCGGGATTCGGTCGTTGACCCTGGAGAACGTGGGCGGGGCGGCTCCTGCCTCAAGTTCGGTTTCCGAGATGACGAGGGTCACGGCACTCGCGGCATCAATGCGCGAAATCGCAATGCCGCTTCTGGCCGACAGGGTCACGCTGCCTGCACCTCCGACACCGGTTGTGCCAATGGTCGTATCCTTCACCTGGGCAATGTTGCCAGTCACGCTGAACACATTGACATTGCCTGCGCCCTGGACCCCGCCAAGCGTCACATTACCCTTGTTGGAAGTAACGTTGGTACTGCCTCCTGACGTGACGGCATTACTGCCACTGGCGGTCAAGCTTACCGATCCCTCTGCCACAACCCTGACATCGCCCGTCGCGTTGATGCCACCGGAGGCGGCTTCTGTGGTTGAGATGCCGCTGCCGCTGACCAGCGTGACATTGCCTGCCGCGGTCATGGAGCTACCCAGGGTGATACCCGTTTGGGCCACCATGGATAGTTCACCGGCACCGGAATTCAGGCTGCCCCCTGCCATGATATTGCCCTGCTTGCTGACCAGGGACATTGAGCGGCCCGAACTCACGGACTGAACGTTCAGATCACCAGAGCCACTTTGAAGCTTGACCTTGCCTCCGGCGCTCATCTGCTCCTGGAGCGTAACCGCGCCCCCTGCCGTGATCGAGACATCACCGACGCTATCCTGAACAACGCCCGAGGCATCAACGTCACCTGCAACAGCGATATCAATGGTGTTGCCCGAAACATAGACGTCGCTCAGAGAAAGATCATTGGCGGCCATGACAGTGAGGTTGCTGATCTCCTGGCCGGCAACGAAGGCACCCAGTCGAACGTCTCCGGCACCCGCGTTCACGGTGAAGCTCGTGTCCACCGATCCATCCGCAGCCGCGATAGTTCCTAGCGACGAAGCTGAGGAGACAACGGTAATCTCCGTGCCCTCGCTGATGCTACCGTTAGTCGCATCAAGCGTCACATCCCCGATCAGTTCAAGCCGACCGTTACCCGCCACCGGATTGCCATCACCATCGATTCCACTCAAGGTGATCGACCCGCCGTCCTGATCACCCTGGGTGACGATTGACACGGCACCACCGGCGACGCCAATTTCGATGTTGGGTGAATAGATCTCTATGGAACCAAACGGGTTGGTCGGGTTGTCGGCAACCAGCCTCGGCAGAATATCGGACTGGATAGATACGGAGCTGCTTTCCTGGTCAGTGGTTCGAATCTCGAGACTGCCGACTTCGCTGACACTGTCCTTGCCGAATACCACGTTCCTCGCAAAGATCGAGGCACGTTCCCTGACAATCAGCTTCCCCGACTCCTGCAACGAGACGGTGGCGTCCTGTGCTGTAATGTCCAGTTCTGTGGCAACGGCATTCGCCAGTGCCACGTCTCCGGCCAGCTGAATGTCGATGGTGGTGGCAGTGACATCGAAACTGCCGAATGTGTTGTTCACGCCATCCAGGACAATCTCCCGGAGTTGACCGTTGACCAGCAGGGTGGTGAGACCGGCAACTGCGAGTTCCGCTCCCGGCGCATCGGTGATGCTGTTTTCGGAGGTCAGCACAAGATCACCAAGGATATTGAGGCCACTCAGCACGGTTGCGCCATCTTCGATCAGCGTCGCGTTATTCGCCGCCAGCGAGACTCTGTTGAATTCAATGGAGTCGGCCGCGCCGGTACCAAGACGGATATCGCCCCCGGCGAGGATTTGTGCATCAATGACAACACTGATGTTGGCCCGGTCTGTATTGCTGACGTCCGAGCCGCCCTGAACCACCAAGGTATCCACGTCGATTTCCTCAAGCACGACGATGCCTGTTTCGGCAACATACGCATCTCTGGCCGTCATCGACAGTTGACCGAGCTCATTACCTGATGACCGCAGATCGATGATGCCATTGTCCCGGTTGACCGTGAACACCGCGTCGTCCACCGAACTGATCACCGCATCCGGCGCAGCAATGATGTCTCCCGCAAGGGACTCGATCACAAGGCTGCCGCTGGCGCGAGCACCCGTGATGTGGACCTCATCGGTTTGCGTCACGTCAATCCGGTCTGCGGTAAAGTCGATCGAGCCAAACTGCGCAAGGTCGTTGGCTACGTTTCCGATGATGATATTGCCGGTCTCACCTGCATCAATTCTGGCGAGCCCCTTGACCTCGATCTCGTCGTCATCACTGTCAGAAACGTCGCCTCCGGACGTCAGATCGAGCGAACCAACGTCGATATTCACGAGCTCAGAGTCAACGCTGTTAATCACGACAGCATCCTCGGCATCGATCGAGATTCGATTCAGCCTGTTCCCGGAACCGGTGAGCGATACGCGGCCTGCCCCATCATTGGCGATAAGACCCAGGTCACCCGAGACCACGAGATCGCTGGTACTCTCAATGTCGCCCGTCGTCACGAGGTCAAGGTTGCTTACGTCAACGTCCATCAGGGTCAGTCCATCGTCGCTGGATTCAACGAGGCTCACATTTCTGGCTTCGAGCGCAACCGAACCGATCTGGTTGTTGTCCTGGGTGAGCGCGATGTCATCATTTCCGCTGTTTGCGACCAGACGGGCATCACCGGTTACCAACAGGACAGATGAGTTCGACTGGCTGATTCCTCCAGCAGATTCGACGGTCAGCGATGACGCAGTGATGCCATCCAGTTCCACCTCGTTGTCGGCCTCGCTCAACGATACTTCGCGCCCGGAGATATTGACCGCACCCAATTCGATAGACTCACCGATTTGATCACCCAGAGTGACGTTGCCGCCCGCAACGATATTGATTTCGTCCTCCACACTGATCTCGGCGTCAATGCCGTCGACCACGTCCTCCGGCGTCGTGAGCGTCAAGGTCCTGGATTGAACTGCAGCCAACTCGATTCCATCCACCTCGCTCACAGCAGCGACCGGCGAGGTGATATCCAGACGGCCAAATCGATTCGTACCATTGGTCAGATTCAGTTGCTGACTGGCGACGAGGACGGTGTTACCGGTGACGTTCAGTTCTGAATTGTTGCTCTGCCTGATGCTCTGGGCAGTGGCAGTCAGCGCGTCAACCTCAAGGCCCGCAAAGACAATGTCCACCGACTCAACCAGGGTGGCATCAGCGGCGGTCACCGATACGGTACCGAAGCTATTCTGATCGTTGGTGAGGGTAATATCGCTCTGCCCTGCACCCGCGATGAAGCTTGCGAGCCCCACGACGTTCATTCCCGCCGAAGAGGTCTCGACATCAGTGATGTTGCCGCCAGCAATCACCGACAGCGTGTCCGCCGTGACCCCTGCAATCTCAAGGTTGTTAACGTCGAACACAGCCACGTCGGCACCAATCACACTAAGCGATGCGAAATTATTGACGACGCTGCTGAGATCAATGTCGCTATCGCCAGCACGCGCTTCAAACAAGGCGTCTCCAGCGACGTCAAATACAACTGTTTCGCTGCTCTGGGTGATGGCCCCGTTTGAAGAATAGGTCAGATCCACGACATCCACATCAACCAGGACAGTGCTATCACTTTCCTGGACAAGGACATTGCGCGCGGCGAAGCTCACCTCACCGAATCTGACGGTATTGTCGCCCTGTCCTAACCTCACGTCCTGCTGGGCCGTCAGACTGGCGCCATTGGTCACGGAGATCAGGGCTTCACCCGTATCACTGATGCTTCGATCACTGCCCAGCACTGCAGATCTGGCCACCAGGCGACCCAGCACCAGATCATCAGCCGATGCCACGTTCACATTCTCACCATCAATCAACAGCAACGCATAGCTGCTCTCAATGGTATCGAGTGCAATGTCGACACCCGCCACAAGAGTGGTCCTGTTGTCTATTGTGATGATGCCCGTATCGCTAATGCTTCCGGATGAAACAACCCGCAGCCGATTTGAGGTAATGTCAGCGAGCACCGTATCGCCGACTTCGGTGACATTGACGACGTCTGCCTCACTGATGCCAATGCTGCCAAACTGGTTATTGCTGCCAGACAACTCAATGTCATTCGAGCCTGAATCAAACAGTGCGAGGCCGTCAACGTTGAGTACCGAGTCGACAGACTGGCCGATCTCCCCGTCCACTGTCAGGTACACAGAGCTGACATTGATGTTGCCCAGGATGACGCCGTCATCCTCTGTTATCCGCGCATCAGTACCCGACAGGTCCAGTGAGACGAAGTTGACACTGTCATTGGGGGTGTCACCCAGGGTGATTGCCCCGTTGGCATTCAGTGCGACGGTGACCCCCTCGATCCGGCTGGACGCAACGTCCGTGATCGTGCCGCCTGAATTGATGGTCGCTGCAGAAGCGGCATCGAGAACCGAAAGACGGGTATCGTCCGCCTCATTGACCAGCACGTTCTCGCCCGTCAGTCGCAGCAGTCCAAACTGATTTCCCGGGTTCAGCAGATCTATATCGTTGTCAATAGCCGTGAACACGGCTTCGTTGCTGACCATCAACACGCCAGCAGCCTGTATGTCTCCGTCTGAAGTCAGGTTGAGGCTATTGGCGACGATGGACGCAATGTTCGTATCGTCGACTTCATTGACCCGAACGCTATTGCCCGTCAGCGAGATCGTGCCAAAACTGTTCTGCTGGCCAAGAACGATATTCGCAGTCCCGCTATCGAACGTGGCGAGACCGGAGATGTCGAGGGCACTGCCCGAGCTCTGGGTGATGTCCCCTTGCGCGACCACCGCCAGGCTGAGTGCGTTGATGGAATCGAGCCTGACCGGCCCGTTCTGCGAGATAGCAATCGCATCACCTGTCAGATCAATATCACCGAACTGATTCTGGGTGCCGTCCAGGATGACTTCACGGCCGGAGATACGCAGTGTACCGGTGACATTGATGACTGAATCCGGGGTCTGGCTCACGACCCCGGTCGAAGCAAGCGAATACTCCTCCGCCGTAATGACAGCCAGTGCGCTCGCCCCCGATTCAGCCATCTGGACGGTACCACCAGCGGCACTGATGCTGCCAAACGTACTGTTGGCAGAGTCGAGGGTAATATCCTGGGACCCTGCATTGAGGTCAATCCGCCCCGCGATCGTCAGTGTTCCAGCGTCTGTAATGGCCCCCCCGGACGACAAGGCCAGGGACCCTGCAACCACCGGGTTCAGGATAGTAGCGGCGCTATTGTTGATCGAAACAGCGCCAGCGCTGACCACCCCAATGCGATCGAATACATTGGCACTCCCGGGCAGAGTAATGTCGTTTTGACCAGCATCGAATATCGCTACGTCACCAATGCTGATCGTGCTTGCCTGATTCTGGGTCACCGGGCCATTGGCGGTCCACGTGAGATTATCCACACTGATCTCGTCGAAGATCGTGCCATCGTCCTCAGAAATGGTGACGTTGCCCGCATCCACAGCTACTGAACCAAAGCTCAAGAGGTCGGACGGATTGTCGCCCAGCACAACGTTCTGGGTCGCGAGCAGAATCGCCTGGCCAGCACTTAGACTCGAACCGATCGAATCAGACAGGCTACCGGTCGTGGTGAGACGCAGCACCTGATCGACATCCACGGTGAGCAGTTCCATGTTCCCGGCCTCATTCACCGTCGCGTTCTCGCCAGTGACGGACAACGTACCAAAGCTGTTCTCGCCACCTGAGAGGGTGATGTCACCGCCGATGGCATCCAAGGAGGTCGCGCCTGTCACGGCAATCCGTCCGGTGCCGCTGATATCACCGCTGGCTGTGACAGACAAAGTGCCCGAGGCAACCGATTGCAGGACAACCGCTTCGGTTTCGAACAGCGTGACGTCACCACCGACGATCGCGACCTGACCAATTCGGTTAGCTGAGCCATCGAGTGAAATATCGTTGCTCCCGGTATTCAGGCTGAGCAGCCCGTTCACATCAAAGGCGCCGCCAGTCTGACTGACGCTTCCGGAAGACGTCATACTCAGCGCATTCGCGTTCACGATTCCGAATGAGGTGGCGCCATTTTTATTCAAAACGATGGTACCGCCATCCAGTTGAACCTGTGGGAAGCTGTTAGCTGCCCCATCAAGACGGATGTCGTTTCCGGAAAGACTGAGAGAACCGGTGATATTGAGGACCGACGTGGCCGCCTGGCTGATGTTGCCGTTGGACACGAGACTCAGCGTCTCCACACTAATCTGGTTGAGCTCGCTGGCATCCGCTTCAACCAGGCTTGCATCACCAGCGGTCACACTGATGGAGCCGAAGCTGCTGTTGACGGAATCCAGTGTAATACTGTTCGCGCCGGCATCCAGCACCAGTGCGCCACTGATGTTAACGGTGCCTTGATCCGTGATGGCGCCGGCGGAGGTCAGGCTCACCGTGGTCGCCGAGATGTCATCAAGGCTGATGCTGGTTGAGTTGGTCAGCGATACCGAACCCGCGCCGACAATCGACAACGAAGCAATCGTATTGGTGCCGGTGTTCAGCTCAATACTGTTGGAACCGGCGTCGAACTTCGCCAGATTCGAAACGACGATGGTACCATTGGCCGTCTTGGAGATGGCACCGGCCGCCGTCAGGCTGAAGCTCGAAGCATTGACGTTGGCGATGATGCTGGCGTCATCTTCACCAATCGTCACGTTATCGCCGGAAACATCAATGGTGCCAAGATTGACCGTTGAGTTTGCCGATGTGCCAATACTGATGTCACCTCCAGCGATGAGGACAGCGTCCGCGACGGTAATCCTGCTCGCTGTGGTGTCGGAAATGGCACCGGATGTATTGAGGACCAGTTCGCTGCTGGCATCAATCTTGTCGAGCACGGTGGCACCGGACTCGGTCACCCTGATGGTCGTGCCTGCAAGGCTCAGGCTACCAAAGGTGTTGCCCGCCTGGCCGAGCGTAATCGCATTGGCGCTGATATTGGCAAGCCCGGTGACGGCCAGCGCACCCGTTCCAGTCACATCGCCGTCCGAGGTAAAGTCCAGGCTCCCGACGTTTGCCGCAGCGATGATGCTGTCATTGACTTCATTGACCGTAACGGCGTTTCCTGTCAGTGACAGCGTTCCGAACTGATTAGCCTCGGGCAATACAATATTCGCGGTACCGCTGTCAAAACGTGCAAGACCGGTAATGTTGAGCGCACTGCCCACCTTCTGGGTGATATCGCCACCTGCCGTCACGCTCAGGGCATCCGCATTGATGGCCTCAAGCGCGATCGCACCTTGTTGGGCAATGGTGATTGAATCCGCCGTGAGATCAATGTCACCAAATTTGTTGTTGTTGCCATCAAGGATGATCTCGTCGGCGACAATTCGCAGGGTGCCCAGAATGTCAATGACTGATGTGGCCGCCTGGGTCACGGTGGCGGCGGATGTCAGTAAGAACTCATCGGCAGTGATCTGATCGAGTTGGCTGGAATCGGCTTCAACCAACTCAATATCGCCGCCACTGACACTGATGGAACCAAAACGGCTGCCATTGGAGTCAAGCAGGATATTCTGGTTGCCAGCATCGAGGTTCAGCAGCCCCGTGATGGTCAGGACACCATTGTCGGTAATGCTGCCACCGGAAGTCAGCGTCAGGGTACCCGAGTTGATCTGATTCAGAATGGTGGCCGAGGTATCGGCGATGCTGACGTCGCCTGCCTGGGCTACCGTGATGCTCTGGAACGTATTGCTGGCGTTATTGAGACTGATGCTTCCCGCACCAACATCGAAAGTTGAGACGCCGGTCACGTTGATCTGGGCGCTGGCACTCTGGGTGATATCGCCCGCGGAAGTGATGGTCAGATTGACCGCCGAAACATCGTCGAAGAGCGTTCCGTCAGATTCACGCAGATTCACATCCACTGCGTCGAGTTCGATGGATGCAAACACGACATTGTCGGCTCCATTGTCTCCGAGGGTGATGTCGCCATCGGTGGTAAGCACCGTCGCACCCGCAACAATTGCAGAGCCTGCCGAATCTATGATGTTCCCGGATGAAGAGACCGACAATGATGTTGTCGCGTTCACGACTTTGAGTTCCGTCTCGCCGGTCTCGACCAGACTGACGTTGGCGCCTGACAACGTCAGGGCACCCAGCGTGTTGTCAACGTTACTGAGGGTGATGTCGTTGGCGCCAGCGTTGAACTGGCTTGCCCCGGCCACGGTCAGCCTGCCAGGCGCCAGGATATTCCCGGCAGAGGTTGCGTTCACACTGCTCGCAGAGAGCCCCACCAGCAGCGTATCGTCCGCTTCGGTAAAGCTGACATCCGAGCCCGTAATGTTGACCGAGCCGAACAGATTACCCGCGTCATTCAGAGTCACCGGGGCCGCGGTGTTTACATGCAGCAGGTCCGTGACGCTGATGGGGCCACTCTGGGTCACGTCTCCACCCGAGGTAAGCACCAGGCTGGTTGCAGACACCTGGGCGAGGTCAGTCGCATTGTCCTCGGTCAGCGCGATCGCCGTACCCGTCAGGTCCACCGAACCAAGAGAGTTGTCTGCCCCGTTCAAGGTGATACTGTTGCCCGAAATCGTAAACCTTCCAGCCACTGTAATGGGCGCACCGGACTGGCTCACGTTGCTTCCCGATTGCAGAGAAAACTCGTCGCTGGTGATCTGATCCAGCACGCTGGCATCACTCTCGACAATGCTCACTACCCCGCCCGATGCCTCAATGGAACCAAATTCGTGATTCAGTGCGTCGAGTGTGATGTCGTTACCCATCGCATCGAGCGTTATGCTGCCTCCGACTTCAATGGTGGAACCAGCGTCATCAGTGATGGTCCCGTCAACATCAAGGTCGAGACTCGTCACATCGATGTTACCGAGCAATATGGCAGTCTGATCCACCAGGTGTGCGCTACCGGCACTGATGATGTTGACCTTGTTGAACGTATTGGTGAGTCGATTCAGTGTGATGTTGCTGGTTGCAGCATCGAGAGTCAGAGTATCTGCAATATTGATCAGGCCGGCAGTCTGGGTAATAGCCCCTGCAGAGGTCAGAGTGAAGTTGTCCGCCGTGACGTTAACGAGTTGAGTGCTGTCGGACTCCTCGATTTCTGCATTGACGGCACTGACATCAAGGCTCCCGAAACTCACACTATCATTGGCAGCATCACCCAGGACAATGTCGTCTTCGGCAACCAGTACAGCGCCCGCCAGAACATCAATGGAGGACGCACCAACGTCCGAGATACTGCCCGACGACGTAAGTGTCAGGCTGGTGACGTTGACGGTGTCGAGTACGGTGTCTCCGTCTTCAAAAGCGTTCACTGCGCTTCCGGTCAAAGACAACGTTCCGAACTGGCTGTTCTGATTCGCGAGGGTGATCACACTTGGTCCATCGGCCGTAAACGCGGCATTGCCCGTTACGATGATCCCGGCCGTGGAAATGTCATCAACGATTGAGCCCTCGGCATCGAGGGTCAGATTCGCCGCCGTGATCTCCCGGATGACCGTATTGCTGGCTTCATCGAAGAGGATGGACCCACCCGACAGGGTCACTGAACCAAAGTTGTTGTTCTCTCCCGAGAGGTTGATGTCGTTAGCCCCTGCGTCAAAGCTCGCAAGGCCGGTAACAGAGACAATGCCGTCGGTTCTCTGCCTGATCTGCCCCGTTGAAGTCACGGTCAACGTCGTCGCGGCAGCGCCTTCGATTCTGAGATCTCCGGACTCGTTCACTTCGACACTGGCACCCGTCAGATCGATGCCGCCGAACGTGTTGGATGAACCATCCAGCAGGATATCGTCACCTCCCGCATCCAATGTCGCAATGCCTGTAACCTCAACAGCAGCACCGCTCTGGGTAATGTCACCGCCGCTCGTGAGGTCAAGAGAATCGACACTGATCTGGCCCAGGATACTGGCGTCACTCTCGTTCAGGGTCACGTTGTCTGCACTCAGAGTCAGCAGGCCGAAGTCATTGACACCAACGCCGGTCAGATTGCCAGTCACATTCGCAGTGAACGAATTGGAGGTCACCTGGGCAAGATTCATTGAGTCGCGCTCGGAAATATCCACATCCCGACCAAGGATGATCAGGCTGCCAAAGGCATTGCTGGAATCTGACAGATCAATATCGCTGCTGCCCGCGCCTGCCCGGAACTGCCCCTGGTTAGCCACGGTGATATTGACACCGTTCTGGCTGTCAAGATCTCCCTGCGTCTCAAGCCGCACTGAGTCGACAGAGGTTTCAGCCAGGGTGACTCCATCTGCACTGTCGTCAAAGATCTGGACTTCACCGGCGGAGAGTTCGAGGACGTTCAGCGCAATATCATCCGCACCAACGTTGCCAAGTGTGATGTCTCCACCGACATCAAATGTGGTCGTACCCGTCACATCGATGTCTGCCCCATTGGCGTTGGTGACATCAGCCGTCGCCCGTATCGTCAGATGACGGGCGTCCACCTTCTGAAGCACCATCGCCTGCGCATCCGACTCAACGATAGCGATGTCATTTCCGGTCGCCACCAGTCTCAGTTCATCAAAGACATTCCCCGCATTGTTGAGCGTGATGCCTCCGCCATTGGCGGTGAGGGAGCCCAGGCCATCGACCTCCAGCGCTCCGCTCTGGGCGATGGCACCCGCGCTGACGATGCTGAGGTCACCGGTGACGGCACCCTCGATGGTCGTGGTCTGATCGTTGCTTATGGTTGCATCACCATCGATATCCAGAATCAGGTCTCTTGATGCACTAAGGTCCACAGACAACTGATCTCCAGTGAACGACGCGTCATTCCCAAGCACCAATGCAGGCTGACCGGCGCGCAGGGAAATGGCGCCATTGGCTGAAACAGTGAAATTACCACCTACCGAGCCCGACAATGCAATGGGTTGGTCGTTGTTCAACACGGCATCATCGGAGATATTCAGGTTCACGCCACCTGTTGCCGACAGACCATTCAACGTGGCGTCAACGGCTGCAAGGTCGAGTAAACCGGTGGTTTGCAGGGTCGTCGCCGGGTTCTGGGTGATGGTCTGACTGGCGTCGACCGACAGTGCGCCTGTGGTCGAAAAATTGGAGAAGATGAAATTCGTACCGCGGAGATCTGCACCCGCCAGGCCGACCGTACCGTTGAATATGGTATTGCCGGTAGCCCGGTTGGTCTGGGTCAGATTGCCGATCAGATCGATCGTACCAAACTCGATGATGGATGAATCGGTAATGGTCAGTGCGGTCAGACCCGTCACGTCAATCGCGCCGCTAGAGGCCAGCACCGCATTGAACGTGACCGTGCCGGTACCTGCATCCACCGTCAGGGACTCATCGCCCGTGCCGCCCTGGGTGCCCACCGTGGACCCGGAGACCTCGAAGTCCCCATTGCCCGTGGCAATCAGAATATCCCCATCATCGGCAATAACGAGATTGCCTCCAATACTCACCGCCGCAGCACTGTCGATTCCGGCCGATAGCCGCACACGACCCGTGCTTGAAAAGCCTGCGGTGGGTGTCAAGGGGTCCTGGCCGCTGATCGTGAAGTCCCCTGCATTGGTCACTGTCACCGCACCACTGGCAACGAACGCCTGTTGTACGTCGAATGCGTTGCCAGTCAGGACGGCGGAATCCACATCCACGTCCTCTCGGAATCGGGTGGTACCGGTGGCATTGGTCTGGACCAGGTCTCCCATCAGAGTCACCTGATCGAAGGTCACATCTGCTGCCTGGGCAATGGTCACAGCGGTCAGCCCATTGGCAATATCGTGGCCAACTGGCAGATTTACGTTGATACCTGATAACACGACGTTTCCAAGGCCGGTATTGATCGTCAATGCTTCTGTACCCAGGTCCGCCCCATCACTATCCGTGCCCCGGATCTCCTCGACCTGAAGATTGCCACCACCTGTTGCAAGGGTCGCGGTCTTGCCATCGACCACCTGCACAGTCTGTAAATTGAGATTCTCGCCGATGGTACTGACGGTTCCTGCGACAAACGCAAGCACCGTCGGATCAGAGATGTCGACGCCGCCGGTGAACTCGATTCGATCACTGGTCGCATCACCGAAGGTCAAATCACCGGTATTGGTAAATGTCACCGCACTGTCTATCTGGTTGCTGTTGCCCGTGAAGGAAATCGAATACGGGTTATTGGTCGTAGTCAGTCCCGTGAGATGGGTGCTGCCGCCGAAACGAACGGTCTGTCCATCACTGGTATCTGTCACGGTGACGGCACCCGGCGTGACCCCTCCATAGGTACCCTGGAAGGTGGTCCCGTTGCTGTTCACGATTTCCAGATCTGGCACATCATTGACCGCACCCGTGACGGTAATGGTTCCTGTGGCTCCCGCGTTCAGGTCCAGAAACAGAACCCCGCCACCGGCAATGGAACCAAGCCGGATATTTCCACCATCAGCAGGGTCACCTCCGTTGGTGGTATCGATTTCAGTTGGTGAGAGCAGGGTGATGGCGCCGAGCGTAATAGCGGCATCGTCCGACCTGACAATCCCACCGAGTTCAGTCTGACCGGTTGTCTTGGTGGCACCACCCAAAAAGGTGGTCGTACCCTGCACCGTCAGACGACCGGTGTTGAGGAAACTGACCGCAGCATCAATCTGGTTGGTGGCGCCGCCGAAACTGACAGAATAACCTTGGGCCGCCGTCGTAAACGATGCCAGATGTGCGTCGTCCTGGAACGTGATGGTTTCTCCAGCCCGGGTGTTGGTCACGGTAAACGGTACGGCGGCGCTACTGCCAATCTGCCCCTGGAACAGGGCACCGGCACTATCACGAATAGTCAGCGACGCGAGATTGTCGATGTCGCCTGAGATGGTCATCAGCCCGGTATTGCCAGCATCGAGGATCAACGATGCGCCGGTCAGGCTCGAAAGGTTCAACGCGGCGCCGTTGGTATCGATCGTACCGGCATTGTTAGCGGTGATGTCTCCAAAGGTCAGAATGTCTCCAGAACTGCGGACGGTTCCGGACAGATTGATATCCGCGGTTGCCGTGGCGCCGGCATCCAGCAGGACGTCATCGCCGATGTCATCGCCGAAGGTTACTCCACCGGTATTGGAGAACGCGACGTTGTTGTTGATCACCGTACTGGCACCAAGAAAGTTGATGCGGTAGGCGCCACCGCTCGTGACCAGCGAGTTGATGTCTGCGTCGCCCGCAAAGGTAATCGCATCGGTGGTATTGGAGAGCGTCACGGTGCCCGCTGCAACGCTTCCTGAAAACGTGGTTGCATTGGAATTGAGTACCTGAATGTCTCCGTCGACCCCCGCCAGCCCGGAATAGCTCCCCACCGTGGTGTTGCCACCAGCGCCCGAGTCAAGAATCAGATTGCTGGCGGTGGACCTGACGTCACCTATGTTGATACTTCCGGCGGTCGCCGTGACCTTATTGCTGGTGATCCCTTGCAACAAAACCCGCGTCACTGAATTCGTCAGGTCAACCGAAGTGCCCTGCAGATCCACATCAGCATCAAGGCGAATCTCGTTGACGTTGCTGATTGCGAAGGCACCATTGGACCTCGCATCGGCCGTTAGAACGATGATGTCGTCAGTCGAATTGCCGGAGGCGGTGAACGAGGCGACGTTGCTGATGGCGTCATTGATCGTGGCTGTCTTGATACCATTGTCTTCACCAGCCCCATCCACATTGATGACCAGCGCCCCATCGAATGCGCCGTCATTCAGGTTGATCGAACCCGTGCTCAAGTCGCCGGCCGACGACACCGTTAGATCGGTTTTCTGGCCATCCACGCGATCCTGAACATTCGCCAGCAGAATGTCCTGATTACCGGTAGTACTGATCGTCACAAGACCAGTACCTGAAACTCTGACGGTGCCAACACTGCTACCAAGGTCAAGGGGCCCGCCGGCGCTCCGGTAGACCTGCCCCGCCGTCAAATCTACCGTGGTGGCATCGGTGACACTGATGGCCCCGGCTGACTCCAGACCGCCAACCAGCGTCAGCAGCTGGACACGGCCAATCTCGATATCCGCCACCATGGTCGTCACATCTCCGGCGAACGACATTGAGTCATTCAATGCCGCTGAGCCGGAAGCATCCACAAGGCTTACGCCGGAAATGTCGCCACTCACCGTGAGCGTCTCTGCCCCATTATCGTTGGTGTCGATACCGACCGTCAGTCCGCCCCACGTCGTCGTGGACGTACCCGCATCTGCCAGATCAACCGAAGACAGGGAGACGCTGCCCTGGGCGTTGAGATTCAGGTTGATGGTGTCACCATCATCGATGTCGGCTACGTCGGTGAGCGCAATATCGCCCTCACCATTGGCAATCAGATTCACCGCGCCGGACCCGCTTACCGTCAACGAGGCGACCGTCCCGCCACCTTCAAGATCAATACCTCCGCTCGCCGCCGTCAGTGTCGAAGACTCGAGCTGGACACTTGCAATGTTGGTGGCGCCAATGCTTCCCGCGCTGGTCAGGTCAGCGTTGATATCCAGCAGGCTTGCCGAGTCGAACGCCATACCGCCCGAGGTAGTCGTCACCAGCGAATCAATGGTGATCGTGCCAGTTGCCGTGACGTTAAGATCAAGGCTGCCGGTCGACAGGATTCCTGCCACCTGGATGCTCTCTGCCGAGATATCGAGCAGACCACCCAGGGTTGAGGCGCCTATGACAATGTCATTGTCATCCACCAGCGTCGCGGCCCCGGTCCCGGTGCTGAGCAGCACTGTCGCAAAATCATTGGTCGCGGCATTGAGGGTGATCAGATGAGTTCCGGTCGTGGTCAGGTTGGCGGTGCCTGTTACCGACAGATCCCCGCCTGTGTCAGTGAGATCTCCTCCGGTTGCGTCAAACGTCACATTCGGTGCCGTCACACTACCGATCAGATCAATTCCCGCCGCATCAACAAAGAGCTGCCCGCCGGAGGAAATCATGCCAAGAGAAATGCCATTCAAATCAACAATGGAAATCTCACCGGTTCCGGAACTGGCCGTGACCGTGGTGAAGTCATTTGAGGCCGAGTTGAGATTGATGACGGCGCCAGCCGATACACTGAAGTCAGCCAGACCGCTCACATCAAACGAGCCGGTGCTGTCAATGAGGTCGTCGGCACCCGCATCGAAGTCCACGGTACCCGCAGTGACTACGCCCGTCACATCGAGACCGACGGCGTTGACCACGAATGCACCACCTACATTGGCGACACCGACCTTCAAGTCATCCACATCCGTGACCGTCACGTTGCCACCATTGACGATCGAAACATTGTCAAAATCATTGCCCAACGACAGCGTGATATCGTTGGTCCCGGGGACCTGGGCACCAGCATCCACGCTGGCACTGAAAGCACTCAGAGCACCTGTCTGGGTCACGTTACCGGCGGCGATGATCGACAGCGTTCCTGAAGCCGCGCCGCCGCCCAGTACAATGTTGTCTTCATCCCGCAGTGTCAGGTTTGTGAGCGTTCCGGTGACAGTGACGGCATCGCCCGACCCGTCACTGTCAAAATCATTGGTGGCGGCATCGAGGGCAATGTTGTCTGACGCAGCAACGGCCAGGACCGTGGCGCCTGCAACAGTGAGATCCCCCGTAGAATCAGAGATGTTTCCAACGCCTGCCGATGCATCAAAGTTCACGGAGGCCGCCACGACACTACCGGACAGATCAATCCCATCGGCAGTCACATCAAGCAGCCCTCCGACATTCGACGCGTTCAGCAGGATCAAAGACTGATCCACGAGGGTCACGGCGCCCGCGCCAGCATTGATCTGGACGGAACTGAACTCATTGGTCCCGGTATCCAGTTCGATGATGCCCGCCCCGGTGGAGGTTAACGTCGATGCTCCTGTCACGACGAGCCGTCCAGCCAGCGAATCGGTGAGATCTCCACCACTGGCATCGAGGTCCGCCGACGAAGCCGTGACGACGGCGTCCACTGTAATGCCTGCAGCCTGGACATCGAGCAGTCCGCCCACATTCACCGTGCCCAGTACGATCTGATTTGTGTCCACAAGCGTTGCGGCACTGTCCGCTTCGATCAACACTCTGGCGAAATCATTGGCCGCTGCGTTCAGGGTAATCGTATTGGTACCGGTTACCGTGAATAGGCTGTCACCTGTTGCAAGATTCAACGATCCTGTGCTGTCCAGCAGATTGCCACCCGTCGCATCGAGGTCTGCCGAGTCGGCCGCTACCAGACCGGCCACATCAATGCCTGACGCATCCACGATGAGTTGACCAGCCAGCGCGATATTGCCAAGAATGATGCTGTTGCTGTCACTGAATGTCGCATCGTTACCCTCTGTCACAACGACCGTGGCAAAGTTGTTGCCTGCCTTGGACAGCGTGATGTCCGACGCCGCACCTGCATCGAAGGTCGACGTGCCAGCAACAACAACCGTCTGACTGGCAGTGCCGGTTTCACCAATGGCCCCGGCTGCAGTGATGTTCAAAGTGCCGCCCAGCGACAGATTCTGCAGCAGCAGGTCATTGACATCGACAATCGTCACGTTCCGGGCCGTCAGAACCTCCAGAGACACGAGATCATTACCGGCACTGTTGAGGATCACGTCATCTGCTGCCTGCGCATCAATGAGTGTATGTCCCGTCACCGACAGAGTGCCTGCAGCCGTGTCCGTGATGCTTCCGGCACCACCAGAGACGTCAAAGTCCACCGACCCCGCCGACACCGCACCCGACAGCGTGATCCCGTCTGCCGTCACGTCATACAGC